>CAZEIO010000005.1:384-27828 GCA_964512525.1 uncultured Halobacteriales archaeon | reverse complement strand
CGTCGTGCATCGCCGTCACCGGTCCGGCGGCGGCCGCGAGGAGGGCGTCACGGACCGGCGACGCCCGGTCGAGGAGGGCCCGCGCCCGTTCGACGGTTCCGTCGTCGGTCGCCGCCCGCAGTCGGTCGGGGAGGAGGTGGGCGAGCAGCGCCGCCGTCTCGACGGCCGGACCGGTCGTGACGACGAGGCGGTCGCCCGGTCGGGCGCCGTCCGGCCGGACCACGGCGTCGGGGTCGCCGACGGCCATCGCGGTGGCGGCCCCGACCCACGGCAGCGAACACCCTGCGTAGCGGCCGGTGTGTCCCGTCACGACGGCCGCACCCGCGTCGGCGACGGCGTCGGTCATGCCCCGCCAGGTCTGGCGGAGCGCCTCGTCGGAGAGGTCGGGCGGCAGGTGGAGACCGACGGCGACGTGCGTCGGCGGCAGTCCGGAGACGGCGACGTCGGCGAGGACGACGTCCATCGCGAAGCGGCCGGCCCGCTCCCAGCCGAGGGCGGGCAGAACGCTCACGGGGTCGGTCGCGGCGACGAGTGCCCGGTCGCCCACCCTGATCACGCCGAAGTCCACGCCGTACGTCGGTCCGAGGGCGACGTCGTCCCGGTCTGCGCCGAGTCGCGGGCGGACGACGGACTCGAACAGCGAGCGGTCGGCCTTGCCGCCGCTCCCTTCACCCTCGCCCTCCTCGTCTGGTGAGTCCGGTGTCTCGCTCACGGCGAGCGATCGTCGGGGGACGGTATAAGCCCGCCGCAGGGCGTGTCTTTAGGTACCAGGAGACCGTGAGCCACCCGGCGTGACGGGCGTGACCTACCTGGAGGGAGAGCGAGTGCGTCTGCGGACCGTCGAGGACGACGACGTGCCGTTCCTGCAGGAACTCCTCGTGGACAGGGACTGCTGGGAGGGCTTCGGCGCACCCGGGCCGCGAAGCGAGCGACGGGTGCGTGCCAGCCACGAGCGTCGCGCCGACGCCGACGACGAGATGTCGTGGCTCGTGGTCGCCGAGGGTGACCGCGTCGGGCGCATCCGTCTCGTGGACATCGACCGGTCGTGGGGGACCGCCGAACTGGTGGCGACGGTGGCACCCGGCCACCGAGGGGAGGGGTACGCGACTGACGCCGCCCGCCTCGTGACCGACCACGCCGCCGACTACCTCCGCCTGCACCGGGTGGCGGCACGGGTCTTCGCGACCAACGACGCGGGCCAGCGCGTCCTCGAGAAGGCCGGGTTCGAGCACGAGGGCCGCGAGCGCGAGGCGGCCTACCACGCGGGGGACTACCGGGACGTGCTGGTGTACGGACTGCTCGTCGGTCGGGAGTGAGTCCGTCCCGAGCCGGTGCGGGGGACAGGCTCATACTCGCCGCCCACGGACGGCCGGTGTGCCATCGACGCTCGTACACGTCTCGCTGGCCGCGCTGCTCGCGGCGGCCCTGCTCGCCGACCGCTTCCGGGCACGTACGCTCGCGGTGGTCTGTCTGGCCGTCGTCGTCGTGGACCTGGACGTCTTCGTCGGCTGGGTCGTGACCGGGGCTCACCGCGCCGCCTTCCACACCCTGCTCTGGCCGGCGGTGGCGGGAGTCGCCGTCGCCTACGACACTGTCGTCCGCGACCGCTCTGCGCTGGTCGGGCGGCTCGGAGCGGACGCACCCCGGGTCGCCTGGGCCACCGTGGCCGCCGTCGTCCTCGCCGGCATCGGGCCGGACCTCGCGACGAACGGCGCGAACCTGCTCTACCCGCTGCACGACCAGTTCTACGCGTTCGACGGCAAGCTCCAGCTCTCGTCCACCCGCGGCGTGGTCCAGACGTTCGTCGAGGACGCGTCCCGTGGCTCGACCGAACAGACGCAGTACTACACTGGCGTGGACCCAGACCCCAGCACCGGTGGCGGTGAGGAGGTCGGCGGCGAGAGTGCGCCCGAGCGAATCTTCCCCCTCGTCGGGTCCGGACTCGAGTTGCTACTGGTCGCCACGAGTGCCGTCGTCGTCGCCGTTCGCCTGCGCGACGCCGACGGGGAGGAGCCGGCCGCGACCGACCCCGAAACGCAGGCCACGTCGGCCGCCGTCTCGCGACGAGAATGACCGACCAGACGGACCGCGTCCGACCGGCGTCGGAGCTGGCCGACGTCGTCGGCGGCAGTGTCGCTCCCCGACGCGAGGCGGCCGTCCGGCCGTACGACCCCGACCGACCGGGCGACGACGAGACGCTCTGGGAACTCAAGCGGGCCTTCGAGGCGGAACTCGGCGGCGTCGAAGAGGAGGCAGACGAGACTACGGCGGCGGCAGATGACGAGAAGGTGGCCGCCTACGACGCCAAGTTGACCGAAGCGTACCGGGATCGGTACCTATCGTGGGTCGGTCGCTGCGTCGCCGACGGGCCGGTGGTCTGGTTGGCGACCGAGACGGGGGAAGCGGAGGAGGAGACGGAGGTACTCGGCTACGCCTTTCTCCTCCCCGAGCGACTGGCGATGATATGGGACGGCGCGGTCCTCAACGAACTGTACGTCGTGCCGGCGGCCCGCGGGAGCGGAGTGGCCGACGCCCTCGTCGGGGCCGTCGTCGAACGGGCACGGCGACAGGAGACGCCGATGGACCGACTCCTCCTCGACGTGGCGCCGGACAACGACCGGGCGCGGGCCTTCTACGAGCGAGTCGGCTTCGAACACTGGGGCGAGATGGTCGCCCGCGACCTCGGGCGCTGACCCGGAGCGATGTGGGTGCAGTGGTCTCGTGGCCGGCGGTCACAGCGACGCGACGACACCCGTGACACCGCCGACGACGGCGGGATAGAGGAGGCCGACGACGACGAACTCCAGGGCACCGACCTCGACCGTAAAGAGGGTGTCTCCGACGCTGAAGCTCAGTGGAACGACGACGACGACGGCCGCCAGCGCGGGGAGGACGTAACCGAGCGTGACGGCGGCGCCAGCCAGCGCTCCCTCGCGGGGCCCGGGCACGCCGACCCGGTTGACGACGAGGACGGCAGCCGCGACGACGACGGCCAGCGGGACGAGGACGAACACCAGCGAGACGAGTCCGGCACCGACGAGGAGGTTCGCGCCGACGCGCGTGCCGGCGAGTTCGAGCGGCAGCGAGTGCGCACTGGAGTACAGGTAGAAGCCGACGTGGAGCGTCGCGTCCGTGCCCGTGACCGAGAGCAGAGAGAGCGCGGAGAACAGGAACCCGAGACCGAGCGTCAGGACGTAGCCCACGCCCCAGGCGAGGAGTCCGACGACGATGCCGGGGACGACGTACTCCCGCGGCTCGGGTGCGGGCGGCGTGAACTCCACCGTCCCGGCCACATCGTCGGGAGCGGGACCCGTACCCGGGTCCGGCCGTGAGTCCGTCCCGCTCCGATCGGCGCGGTCGTCCTCGTGCGGGTCCGCGGCCATGTTCCTGACACGCTCGCACGAGAATTTGAATCCACCGGAGCGTCGGACGGCAGTCGCTCGCGGCGTGTCCGCCCGGCGGCACTCGTCCCGACCGACCCGCAACCACTAAACACGAACCGCGACTACGACCGTCGATGGCAGACTGGACGGAGAAGTACCGCCCGACGACGCTGCAGGAGGTCCGCGGCAACGACTCGGCCCGCGACGACCTGCGCGAGTGGGCAGAGACGTGGGACCAGCACCGAGAGGCGGTCGTGGTGCACGGGTCGCCCGGCGTCGGCAAGACCTCGGCGGCCCACGCCCTCGGGGCCGACATGGGGTGGGAGGTCACGGAGATGAACGCGAGCGACCAGCGGACCGCCGACGTCGTCGAACGGGTGGCCGGCGAGGCGTCGAAGAACTCCACGCTCACGCAGGCCACGCAGGGCGAGACCGGTCGCCGGCTGGTGATTCTCGACGAGGCCGACAACCTCCACGGCAACGCCGACCGCGGCGGGTCGCGGGCGATGACCGACGTGGTGAAGTCCGCGAACCAGCCGCTCGTCCTCGTCGCCAACGACTTCTACGAGATGTCTCGCGGTCTCCGCAACGCGGCCCGCGAGATAGAGTTCCGCGACGTCTCCGCGCGCTCTATCGTTCCCGTGCCCCGCGACATCTGTCCGCGCGAGGACATCGAGTACGAGGACGGCGCCCTCGACGCCATCGCGGAGAAGAAGGACGGCGACCTCCGCTCTGCGATCAACGACCTCCAGGCGGTCGCCCAGGGTCGCGACGCGATAACGGAGGCGGACGTGGTGACGAGCGGCCGCGACCGGACGCAGGGAATCTTCGACTACCTCGACGACCTCCTGCAGGAGGTCTCCCCGAAGGAGGCCCAGCGGGGGTCCTACGACGTGGACGAGACGCCGGACGACCTGATCCGCTGGATAGAGGAGAACGTCACCCGGGAGTACGATGGCCGCGAGGTGGCCGACGCCTACCGCTCGCTGGCGCGGGCCGACCGGTGGCTGGGACGCGTGCGGGCCACGCAGAACTACTCCTACTGGCGCTACGCCGGCGACGCGATGACCGCCGGCGTCGCGGCGGCCCGTTCGGGACCGAAGGGCGGGTGGACGCGCTTCAGTCCGCCACAGTGGCGCACTCGCGGCAAGACGCGCGACGAGATCGCCCGCCGGATAGCGGAGGGGTCGGGCGTCTCCGTCGCGACCGCCCGTCGGGAGGTGTTACCCTTCCTCGCGACGCTGACCCACCACTGCAAGAACCGCGACCTGACGGTCCGGATGGCCGCCCGCTACGAGATGGACGCGAAGGAGGTCAGCGAGGTCACCGGCTCCGGCGAGACGACGAACAAGGTACAGTCGATCGTCGAGGAGGCCGAGCGGCGCCGCGAGGCGGCCGCCGTCGAGGCCAGTCGGGGGGCGTTCGACCCCGCACCGGCCGACGACGACGCGGACCCGGGACGGGACGACGACACCGCGGCGACGAGCGAGAACGCCGCTCTGGACGACGCGGGCACGACGGACGAGACCGGAGACGAGGTCGGCGACGACGGGGCCGAAGAAGCGGCGGACGCGGCCGCGGACGCGAACGGGACCGTCGAGTCGGATCCAGAGACGGGCGCGGACCCCGAGGAGCGCGCAGAGGAGGCGGGCGAGGACGACCAGCAGTCGGGGCTGGGGGACTTCGTCTGAACGCCCGTGACCACGAACCTCGGCCCACTGGTGCTGACGGTGATACAGTTCGTCTCGGCCGGCGTCGGCTACCTCGTCGTCGTGACGTGGGTGCCGACGAATCCCGGCAACCGCGGGACGGCGGTGCTCATCGGCGTCGTGACCGCGGCCGTCGTCGGGACGAGCCTCTACTACCGGCAGGTCCGTCCGCGCCTGCCGCCGTCGCTTCTGGGCGTCGAGGAGGACCGCGAGCCGATACCGAAACCGGACAGCCTCACCGGGGACGACCCGCCGGGTGCCATCGGCGCCGACGACTTGCCCGGTCCCGACGAGGGCGAGAGCGACGGCGAGGATGGCGTCGGCGGAGAGAACAGTCGCGACCGGTAGCGGCGACCCCGGACCGGGTCAGTGCTCGTCTCCGTCTCCGTCTCCGTCGAGGAAGAACTCGGCGCGCTCGAACGGTTCGTCCTCCCCCTCGACGGCGAGGACGTCGAGGGCCGTCACCTCGCTCTCGACGCCGAGGAGTCCCGCGAGCGACGGGTCGGTCCGGTCCTCGTCGCCGCTGACGAGTTCTTTCACGTAGAGACCCCCCTCGCCGTGGACCTCGAGGAGTGCGTGGGCGCTCTCCCCGGGTGCGTCGCCCCCCCGCCCGGGACCACGGTCGGCGTCGGTCGCGGGGCCGGCGGCCGGGTCGAGACCGCTCCCGTCCACGTACGGCGCGAGGGGGTCGTCGGCCTCCGGCGACCGGACCAGACGGCCGTCCGCGCCGTACACTCGCCGCGTCCGGGTGCGGTCCGCACGGCGGTGGTCCACGCGGTTCGGGGTGCGCTGTGCTATCTCCGCGCCGTGCAGTGTCGTCAGCGCCTCGCGGAGGGCAGTCGCGGTGACCGGTGTGCCGAACTCGACGCTCATCCGGTACGTCTTCGAGGCGGGCAGTTCCTTCACCCGCTCGACGGCCTCGTAGGTCGCCAGCCGGAGGCCGTCGGCGGCCACGCCGTCTGCGACCTCGTCGATCCGGTCCTCCAGGGCCGCGACGTCGGGACGGCGGACGCGCGGCTGGGTGACCTCGACGACGAACGGCCGGCCGGTCCCGAGCATCCGGGCGTCCACGTCCTCGCGGCCGGCGCCGTGGAACGTGGCCTCACTCCCCTCCATCGCGTCGCGGACGTGTGGCGCGATTTCCTCCTCGACGCTGGTCGGGTAGAGGTAGCCCGTGCCGCCGCAGTAGTCGCAGTCCTCGGTGCCGTCCTCCCCGAGCTGGTCTCCACTGCCGCCACACTCCCGGCAGGGCCACTCCGTCTGCGGGATATCGCGCTGTAGCTTGCGGTAACGGCCGAAGACGAAGGCCGGGTTGACTTGCCGCTCGACGTGGTCGCGCTCGACGTGACAGATCGCGAGGACGTCCGGGCGGTCGAGGTCAACCTCGGTACCGGTGCGAGCGCCGACGCGCTTGCCGACCTCGCGGTTGAACGCCTTCTTGAACTGCTCGCCTGCGTCGGGGTCCATCCCGGCGTCCTCGCGGAGCAGGCGGTCGTTCTCCTCGACGAGCGGCGGCGTCCGGGTCCCCACCTGGTAGGTGTCGAATTCGTAGCCCTCGAGAGCCTCGACCACGCGGTCGGCCCACTCGTCGTGCCGGGCACAGACACCCTCGCACACCCAGCAGGCGTCGCTCGGCGGCGGTTCGTAGTCCTCGTCGTCGGCCATCGCGACGGCGACGCGCAGCGCGTTCCCCCGCTCGCCGTTCGTGAGGCCGAAACTGCGGTCGGCGAACGGACGGCCGAGACAGGGGTCACAGAGCCGCCCCGTCGCGAGCAGGGTACGGGCCCGGTCGAGCATGCTCTCCCCGAGGCCGTGGGGCGGTAACACCCTTTCCCTTCTCGCCGGTGACGACCGTCGGGCTTTTCGCGACGACGGCACAGGGCCCGGACGTGCGAACGGAGTCGGGTCTCGTCGTGGCCGCCGTCCTCGGTGCGCTACAGGGCACCGTCGAGTGGCTGCCGGTGTCGAGCGAGGGCTTCGTCTCCGTGGCGGTCACCGCCCTCGGGGCCGACCCCGACGTGGCGGTGCAGTTCGCGCTCTTTCTACACCTCGGCACCGCGCTGTCGGCCGCCGTCTTCTACCGCGCAGAACTCCGGCGCCTCGTGACGGGCAGACCCGTGACCGACGGAGACGACGGCCCGGCGGGCTCGACGGCCCTCGCGGCCGACCGGCGCTTCCTCGTCGTCGCCACGTTCACGTCCGGAGTCGTCGGCGTGGCCGCGTACGGCCTGCTGTCGGAACTCGTCTCCGCGCTGACCGGTGGTGCCTTCCTCGCCCTCGTCGGCACTCTCCTCGTCGGGACGGGAACGGTCCTGTGGGCGAGCGACGGAGAGCGGTCCGCCGAGCCCCGAACGGACGGCGGCCGGCCGGCAGAGCGGAGTGACGACGCCGACGGGCGCGTTCCCGGCGGGTTCGCCGTGCCGTCCGGCGAGCGGGAGCAGCCGACGCTCGGGGACGCCGCGCTCGTCGGCGTCTGTCAGGGCGTGGCCGTCCTGCCCGGCGTCTCCCGCTCCGGGACGACAGTGGGGGCGTTACTGTTGCGCGGCCACGACGGGCCGCGGTCGTTGCGGCTCTCGTTCCTGTTGAGCATCCCCGCTGCGGTCGGTGCCGCGGTCCTCGCAGTGGTGGACGTCGGCGGCCTGCCGTCGGTGGGGGGCGCGGAGGCGGTCGTCGCGGTCGGCGTGGCGGCCGTCGTCGGCTACCTCACGGTGGACCTCCTGACGCGCCTCGTCGGGCGCGTCGCGTTCTGGGCGGTCTGTGTCGGTCTCGGTGCGCTCGCGACGGTCGGAGGACTCGGCGCCGCGCTGTGAGAAGCGAAAGGCCGAGGACCCGCCAGGACCGAGCCCCGAGCATGGTCTCGTACGTCGTCTGGGCGATCGTCGCCTTGCTCTCGTACACGCTGGTCGCCCCGCTGGTCAGCGTCGCTACGCCAGACGTGCCGAGTGACGTCGCGCTCGTCATCGCGAACGGCATCCTCGTCGTCGTGGGTCTCGCCGCCGTCGTCGCGAGCGGCGAGAATCCCCTCCAGTACCTCGACCACCCAAAGGCACCGCTGCTGTACGCCGCCGGCCTCTTTCTCGCCGTCGGCATCCTGGCGTACTACCGGGCGCTCGCGACCGGACCGGTGAGCATCGTCGTCCCCATCTTCGGGATGTTCATCGTGACGAGTTCGGTCGTCGGCGTGGTCGCCCTGAACGAACCGCTCACCGCCCGGAAGGCCGTCGGCATCGCGCTGGCGGTCCTCGCCGTCGTTCTCACGTCGCTCGACTGATCCCCCGGCCGCCACCGGCGCCCCGGGACTGGACCTACCGCTCGGCCACCCACACCATCTCCGTGTCGGCCGTCGGCACCGCACGGTCGAAGCCGCCGTACAGCGTCCACGACGAGAAGCCCGCGGTCTCGAGGGCGAGTTCGAGCAGGCGCTTCGGGTAGAGCGCCAGCGGCGTCGCCCGCGTCGCGACGGCCTCGCCGTCGCGGTAGAGCGTCCGCCGGAGTCGGGCCACCTGTTCGAGTTCGTCCACGAGTTCCGTCACCCCGACCGTCCGGTGAGGGACGCCCTCGACGTCGAACTCCCGCACCCGTTCTGTGCCGTACGTGTCGGCGACGACGTCGAAACTCGGCACGAACGTGTTGAACGCGAACCGACCGCCGGGAGCCAGTCGCTCGCGAGCGGCCTCGAGGGCACCCCGCAGGACCGGGAGCGTGGGGAAGTGGTTGACCACCCGTGCGGGGGCGTACACGAGACCGTAGGTCCGCGTCGTCGCGGGCCGCGTCGCGTCGGCCAGCCACACCGACGGCGAGAGGTCGCGGGCGGCCGCGTTCCGCCGCAGGCGGGCGAGACTCGCCGGCGAGCGGTCGATGCCGTCGGCGTCGAGACCGTCCGCGAGCAGTTCGAGGTAGATGCGACCGGTGCCGACGCCCACCTCGAGCGCGGGGCCGGACTCGCGGGCGAGGTCGCGGTAGAAGCCCACGTCACCGTCGAACGGGTCGGTCTCGGCGGCCGCCCGGCGCTCGGCGTCCACCGCCGCGAAGAGGTCGAAGAAGGCACCCGGTTCGTCCGCGTCGGCGTAGGCCTCGGCGGCCGCCGTCGCGGGGTCTTGGTCGTCCATGTCGGCGTCTTCGCGGGCGACCCCGTCGTGCTTTCGGTCGTGTGTCACCTCGTGACGGGAATCCGAACCCATTTGACCGGCGTGGTCGTAGGCCGCGTATGGTCGCACAAGAGTCACAGGAGAAGTTACAGGTCGGCGATACCGCTCCGGCGTTCGAACTCGAGGGGGTGAACGGCGAAACGTACAGTCCCGCGGACTTCGCCGCCGAGTACGAGGCGATGCTCGTGGTGTTCACCTGCAACCACTGTCCGTACGCGCAGGCGAAGTTCGGCGTGCTGAACGACCTCGCGGACGACTTCGACGACCTCGCCGTCGTCGGCATCAACCCCAACGACGAGACGGAGTACCCGGAGGACTCCTTCGCGAAGATGCGGGAGTACGTCGAGCGGGGAGACGTGGACTACACCGCCTATCTCCGCGACGCCGACCAGACGGCCGCCGCGGCGTACGGCGCTCGCTGCACGCCCGACCCGTTCCTGTTCGCCCTCGAGGACGACGAGTGGACGCTCGCGTACCACGGCCGTCTCGACGACGCGCCGAACCCGGAGGAGACGCCGACCGAACACTACGTCCGCGGTGCCGTCGAGGACGTCCTCGCCGGGGAGTCGGTGAATCTCGAGTTCATGCCGGCGCGTGGCTGTTCGATCAAGTGGCGCGACGGCAACGAACCCGAGTACGCCGACTGAGGGCCGCGTCGGGGAGTCGAGCGGTCAGGTCGTGGTCTCGGACCCGGCGGGAGAGTCCGTTGTCAGACGAGTGATACCCCGCAGACTGGCGCCTATCGCCAGCATCGAGACGCCCGCGATGCCGACGCTCGCGTAGAGGACCGCGACGCCGAGGTCGAGGGCGAGGGCGTCGTTCAGCAGCGACGTTGTCGGGTCAAGGGCGATGACGAGCAGGAGTGCGCCGACGAGACGCGACGGTTCGCCGCCGTACAGGCTCGCGAGGCCGTAGAGGACTACGCTCACGAAAAACGCCAGCAGCCAGATGAAGAACCCGATCAGGAGCGGCCCTTCCTCGGTGAAGCCCACGGCACCGACGAGGTGGAGGACCGTCTTGCCGACGAGCTGGAAGACGATGGTCGCCGCCGTGACGCCCGCGGCCACGCCGCCCGCCAGCGCGAGTCTCGGTGACCCCTCCGCGACGTACGGGTAGAAACCAGGCAGGGCGAACAGCGATAGCACGAGGAAACTGGGCAGTACGACCGCGGAGAATGCAACTTCGGAGACGGAGACGGCGGTCAACTCGTTCACTACGCCGAGTACGAGGGCGCTGAGCAGTCCCGCGCCGCTGACGAGAAAGCCAGTCGAACTCCACTGTGCGAGTCGCGGCCAAGACGGGCCGAATCTGGTTCCCATGACGGGAGTTCGACCCGACGCCGGCATAGTTCTAATCTGTACGATATTATTCTAAGCATCCTGACACGAACCTGCCTCCAGTGCGGGGCCGCCGTGGTCGAGCGAGAGCGACGGTGGTCGAGACTGGGCGGTCGGCGATACTTAGTGCCCGTCGCCCGACAGGGGAGTCATGACGGCAGACGGGGGAGAGGGGGGAGACGAGATCGCGGGCCTCTCTCCAGAGGCGGCATTCGGCGTCGTAGGTAGCGAGACTCGCCTGCAGATACTCGAGGCTCTCACCGAGGCCGACGGACCGTTGTCGTACTCTGGCCTGTTCGAGCGAGTCGAGTACGACGAGACTGCGAACTTCACCTACCACCTCGACAGGCTGGTGGGACACTTCGTCCGGAAGAGCGACGACGGCTACGCGGCCCGCCTGGCGGGCCGCCGCGTCGTCGAGTCCATCTACTCTGGAGTGGTGACCGAGGCGCCGGTGGTGGACCGAACGCCAGTCGACACGACGTGCATGTACTGCGACAACACCGCGGAGATGGCGTACTACGACGAGGTCGTCCTGCTGTACTGCGACGAGTGTCAGGGGCTGGTCGGCGGCCGGGGCATCCCCGAGGAGTGGCCAATCCCGAACGACGACGTCGTCGGGTACGTTAGTATTCCCCCAGCGGGCGTCCGTGGTCGGTCACCGACGGAGATACTCGAGGCCGCGGGCGTGTTCACGGTCGCTGGGGTACAGACCGTCGCCAGAGGCGTCTGTCCCCGGTGTTCCGCATCCGTCGAGCGGACGCCGCGAGTCTGTGAAGACCACGACGATACGGACGAGTTCTGCGAGGCCTGCGACCACCAGTTCGCCGTCAGCGTCGCCGTCGAGTGCACGAACTGTCCGTTCACCACGCTGTCGCCGTACCCGACGCAGGCTCTGGGCGAGGTCGAACTGATGGCGTTCATGACGGGCCACGGCATCGACCCGTTCGTCTCGGACGGATTTCACCTGCGGGCCTGCGAGGAGACAGTCGTCGCCACCGACCCACTACGAGCGGAGTACACGTTCAGTGCCGGCGGCGATACGCTCACGTTGACCGTGGACGGCGACCTCTCGGTGACCGAAACCAGGCAGGGAGACGAGTCGGAGGGGTGAGCCTGCACCGGAGAGCAACGCGAACGACGGCTCGTCCCCGGAGGACGCGGCGACGACTACCGCCGGGACGCGCCGGCGACACACCGGGGCAGTTTTTACCGGTGCCCACGATGGAGTTTTCATGAGCGGAAGTGACGGGGCCGACGAGGGACCCGCGAACGCCGCGAGTCCGACGGCGCGGGAGGCACTGCACACCACTCTCGACTGTGCCTTCGAGGACGCCGTGGACCGTGTCCAGCTCGAACACGAACTCGCCGGGTTCGAGAGCGTCGCGACGACGCGACTGGACCGCCTCGTCGAGGGCGTCCTCGGGGAGGACGTCACCCGCACGGCACTGGTCGTGGTCTGTCACGCCGAGGTGGCGCGGGACGCCGTCGAGATAGACCCGGCACTCGGCGGCCTGTTGCCGTGTACGACCGCCGTGTACGAGTCGGCCGACGGGAGCGTCCACGTCCACCACCTCTCGGCGACGAAGGCGATGCGCGACCTGGGGTGCGTGGACGCCGCCGACACCGACGCCCTGGACGACCTCGTGGACCTCACCGGCGAGCGGATGGCGACAGTGTGGGAGAACATCGAGAACAGCGACGTCGCCTACGACGCCGAACCGGCGGCGTAGCACGCCCGGGTCGCCGGGTGACGGCGAGAGACCGGTGCAGGGGGCCGTGGTCGTGGCGGCGCTGCTCAGTCGGTGTCGATGGCCGCGTCGAGGTCGCGTCGGCTGTCGTGCGGGTAGTCCATCCGTGTCCGGATGCGCTCGCGAGCGTCGGCGTCGGACAGCATCTCCACGAGTTCCAGGCCGAGGTCGATGGCGGAACTCACGCCGCGGGCGGTGACGCGGTTCCCGTCGCGGACGACGCGTTCCTCGACGACGGTGCAGTACTCTTCGAGGAGGTCGTAGGCGGAGGGATGCGTGGTCGCGGTGCGGCCGTCGAGGAGTCCCGCGGCACCCAGGAGGAGCGACCCGGTGCAGACGGAGGTCACGACGTCGCAGTCCTCGGCGGTACGAATCCAGTCCACCATCGCCGCGTCGTCGGCGAGGTCGCGCGTGCCGGTGCCGCCGGGAACGACGACGACGTCGTACTCGCCGGGAGGCGTGCCGACGGCCGTCGGTTCGAACCGCAGGTCGCCGGTGGCCGTGGCCCGTGGCGTCCGCGCGACCACGTCCCACTGGACTGGGGTGATGCCCATCGTTCCGAGTCTGGTGACGGCGTCGAAGACGCCGACCATGTCGAGTGCCGTCATCTCGTCGTACGCGACGAAGGCTATCGAGGTGGCGTCGCTCATACCGGCCGGTGGGACGGGGAGGGCTTGAGTGTCGGGGCGGGTCGGCGGCGGTCACGCGGCGGTCGAGTCGCGGGCACGAACCGACGGGAGAGACTGGTCGCCAGTCAGTCGTCCGGGGTCGGGGGGTCGGCGCGGTCCGTGGGGTCGGCGGTGTCGGCGGCCGAGGCCGGGTCGTCGGTCACCGTCTCGTCGCCGTCGAGACCGTCGGCCACGCCGGGGTCGGCGCGCGGGTCGGCGTCGCGCCACGTGCCGCGCTGGTACCACGCCCACGCCATCACGGCACCGGCGACGTTCGAGACGACGAACGCGATCCAGATGCCGACGGTGCCGAGGGAGGCGACGCCCGCGATCGGTGGTCGGACGCCGAAGTAGGCTATCGGCAGGCGAACGACGCCGAGCATCCCGATGGAGATGACGGCGGCGGTCAGCGTCTTGCCGGCCCCCCGGAAGGAGCCGTTGTACGCCCGCATGATGCCGAGGAAGCCGAAGGTGGGGGCGACCCAGCGCAGGAACTCGCGGGCCACGGCCACCACCTCGGGGTCGGTCGTGAACACCGCGGCGAGGGGAGCGGCACCGACCCAGACGACGGCACCGACACCCGAGAGCACCAGGAAAGTGACGATGGCCGCGAGGCGGGCGGCCGACGCCGCGCGGTCTGGCTTCTCGGCCCCGAGGTTCTGGCCGGTCATCGTCTCGACGGCGCGGCCGACGGCGATGGCCGGCAGGAAGATGAGAGAAAACACCCGGATGGCGATGCCGAAGCCGGCGACGACCGTCGTCGAGAACAGGCCGACGATGATGAGCATCAGGTTGACCGACAGCGAACGACCGACTCCCTCGACGGAGGCGGGCAGACCGATGCGGAGCAGGCGCTCGGCGTACGAGAGGTCGGGTCGCAGGTCGCGGACGCGGACCCTGACTCCCCGGCGACCGTCCACCATGATCCAGAGGCCGACGACGAAGGCCAACGCCCGCGAGACGATGGTCGCGTAGGCGGCACCGGCGACGCCGTTGCCGGTGTAGCCCGTCGCCGCGAACAGCGCGGACTGCACGCCGGTCAGCCCAGTCAGCGTGAACAGGGGGTTCCCCTCGAAGCCGAAGATGAGCACCGGGTCGATGAAGATGTTGAGGACGACGGTGCCGAACATGACGAGCATCGGCGTGATAGTGTCGCCGTAACCCCGCATCAGCGAGATGAACACGAAGAAGCCGAACATCAGCGGCAGGCCCGCGGCGATGACCCGCATGTACTCGCCGACCAGTACCGCCACGTCGGGGCCCGCGCCGAGGACGTCCGCGAACCGTTCGACGAACAGGAAGCCGACGACCCCGAGGAGTGCGGCCACGAGGACGGCGAACGTGACCGTCTGGGCGGCGGCGTACTCCGCGCGCCGCGGCTCCTCGGCACCCGTGTGCTGGGCGACGAGCACCGACCCCGCGACGGAGACGCCGAGACCGAACGAGATGAGCAGGTACACCATCGGGAAGGCGAAGGAGATGGCGGCGAGGGCCTCGGTGCTGAACTGCCCCAGCCAGAAGGTGTCCGCGAGGTTGTAGGCGGTCTGCAGGAGGTTCGTCACCACGATGGGGAGGGCGAGGAAGAACAGCGGTCGGCCGATACCGCCGCTGGTGAGGTCGAACTCGTCCTCGCTCTTGAACAGGGCGGAGAGTCGCGAGCGCAGACTCACTCCGCGACCCTCCCCTGCGTGTCGCCGGCGTCCGTCGTCGATTCGTCCAGTCCGACCGAGCGGTCGATCGTCACGTCCTCCGCGAGGAGGTCACAGACGTAGCCCACGAGGTCCTCCCGCATCGCCGCGACGCCGCCGTCCACCACGACCGACCGCGCCCACGTGCCGTGGAGGTACGTCGTCACGAACTCCGCGACGGCGTCCGGGTCGGTGTCCTCGGGGAACTCCCCGGCGGCGACGCCCTCCGCGACCAGTTCCCGCACTCGCTCCCGTGCCCGGTCGTCGAACTGCCGCAGTCGCTCGCGGTAGCCGTCCCGGTACGGCGCCTGGGCCTTTATCTCGAGGAAGGCGGTCGTGAACTGAGTGGTCTCGGCGTCGTCGTCCGTCGAGAGCATCGTCCGCACGAGACCGACCAGTCGCTCCGCGGGCGAGTCCCCCGGCGGGTCGGCCGTCCGCTCCTCGAACTCGACGTAGAGGTGGTCGAGAAACTGCCGGAACAGGTCGTCGATGCCGTCGTAGTGGTAGTGGAGGGCGGCCTTGCTCCGGTCCGTCTCGTCGGCGATGTCCTGCGTCGTCACGTCGGCGAAGCCGTGCGCACACAGCGCTCGGTACGTGGCCTCGACGAACGGCGTGTCGGTGTCTCCTGTCATCGTCTGTCTGAGGTGAACCGGCCGACGGCGGCACCCTCTTTCCGGGGGCTACGCCGACGACCACGCGTCTCACTCGTGTTTGACTGACCGGACAGTCAAGTGTTTCGCTTCGATGCCTCTTCGGGAGATGTCCACAAGCGTCATTCGGGTGCCGGCCGATGTGTCGGCGTGAACGAGACAGCGCGAGCGGTTGACGGCGACCGCCTGTGGCGGGACCTCGACCACAACGGTGAGTTCGGCGCGGTCGCGGGCGAGGGACGCGGCCGGACGGCCCCGACCGGCAGCGAGGCGAACGGACGGGCACGGGACTACCTCGTGGAGCGACTGGAGGCGACGGGTCTCGCGGTGGACGTGGACGGCGTCGGCAACGTCCGCGGGCGGTGGGTACCCGAGGGCGTCGATCCGGACCGGGCGGCCGTCGCAGCCGGCAGTCACCTCGACAGCGTGCCCGCTGGCGGCATCTTCGACGGCCCGCTCGGCGTGTACGCCGCTCTGGAGGCCGTCCGCGCGATGCAGGACGCCGACGCGGCTCCGGACCGCCCCGTCGAGGTGGTGTCGTTCACCGGCGAGGAGGGGTCCCGCTTCGGTGGCGGTCTCGTCGGGTCGGCGGTCGCGACGGGCGCGAGCGACCCTGCCGAGACGCTCGCTCTCGAGGACGACGACGGCGTCACCCTCGAGTCCGCACTCGCGGATATCGGCTACCGCGGCGACGGTGTCTTAGACGCCGCGGCGTGGGACTCGTGGCTCGAACTCCACGTCGAACAGCACACCCGGCTGGAGTCGGCCGGCGTCCCGGCGGGCGTCGTCACGGACATCACGGGCATCACCCACGTTTACGTCACCGTCGAGGGCGAGGCGGACCACGCCGGGTCCACGCCGATGGCCGACCGGACGGACGCTCTCGCGGCCGCCGCCGAACTGGTGGGCGCCGTCGAGTCGGCGGGGCAGGCGGCCGCCGAGAACGGAACCGCCGTCGGCACCGTCGGCAGCCTCTCGGTGTCGCCGAACGCGACGAACGTCGTCCCCGGCCGGGTCGAACTCGGCGTGGACCTCCGGGACGTGGACCGCGACAGCGTCGAGGCGATGCTCGCCGCCCTCGACGACGCCCGTGACCGGGTCGAGACGGACCGCGACGTCGAGACGGCGGTGCGGCGTGCCATCGACCTCGACCCGACGCCGACAGCCGAGCGGACGCGGGCCGCACTCCGGGCGGGGGCCGAGGACGCCGGCGTCGCGTCGATGGACCTCCACTCGGGCGCGGCCCACGACACGATGCACGTCGCCGGCGTGACCGACGCGGGGATGCTGTTTGCTCCCTCGCGGGACGGCATCTCCCACAGTCCCCACGAGTGGACCAGTCCCGAGGACTGTACCGCGGCGACGCGGGTGCTGGCGGCAGCACTGTGGCGGCTCGCGACCGAGTGAGCGGTCACCAGCCCCCGGGCCGCACCGTCATCGTCCCGAAAGCGTCGTCCTCACGTCGGAGGTGTACAACGACACCGTCGGCGTCTCGTGCGTGTAGAACGAACTGTCCGTGCAGGTGACCTTCGAGACGGACGTCGCGTTCGCCCGCGGACAGATGGCCGAAATCGCACGAGGTCAACTGGGTGCGGAGATGGCCGACGGCGTCGCCGCCTACCGCGAGGCACTCGCGGAGACGCCCGTCGAACTCGAGGGCGCCGACGGTCCGGCGGTGAACGTGCACCGGCGGGAGACGTGGGTGGAACTCCGCCTGCGCTCCCTCGTCCCGCCGCGCGGGATGCAGCGCCACCGGAACGAACTGTACGAGGCCATCCTCGCGCGGTTCGACGAGCACCCCGACCGCGTCGGGTTCCCCGTCGGACGGGCGCGGTAAGATGGGGCACCCCGGCGGCGCGAGCGCCGAAACGACGAAGCCACTCCCGACCGCAGTGACGCCATGCTCGACCCCGAGCCGTCGCCGGCGCTCGCACGACTCGTGCGTGCCGTCGGCCCACCCGCGGACGACGTACTCGCCGAGATGGACGCCCGCGCCGAGCGCGAGGACTTCCCCACCGTCGGCCCCGAGGTCGGAGGACTACTCGCGTGGCTCGTCGGCCTGACGGACGCCCGCCGCGTCTTCGAGTTCGGCTCTGGCTTCGGCTACTCCGCGTACTGGGTGGCGCGGGCGGTCCCACCCGAGGGCGAGGTGGTCCTCGTGGACCGCGACCCGGACCGCCTCGCCGACGCCCGCGAGTACCTCGACCGCGGCGGTCTCGCCGACCGAGCGACGGTGCGGCGGGGCGACGCCGTCGAGGTCGTGACCGAGTACGACGACCTCGACCTCGTCCTCGTGGACAACGAGAAACACCGCTACGTCGCGGCACTGCAGGCCGCCCGGCCCCACCTCGCCGACGACGCCCTGGTCGTCGCCGACAACGCGACCACCTCCGGCGGCGTGGACTTCGACCGGCTGGTGGAACTGGTGGCCGACCCGGAGGCCGGCCAGGAGGCGAGCGAGGGCACTCGCGGCATCGCGACGTACCTCGACCACGTCCGCTCGGACGACGACCTCGAGACGGTGTTACTCCCGCTCGGCGAGGGCGTCGCCGTCTCCCGGCGCGTGGGCTGACCGGGAGATCCGAACGCACAAGCCGGTGACTCCCCGAGCGGAACTATGCTCGACGAAGGTATCGACGCGCCGGCGTTCGCACTCCAGAATCAGGACGGCGAGACGGTCCGGCTCTCGGACTTCGAGGGCGAGCGTGTCGTCCTCTACTTCTACCCGCGGGCGGGAACTCGCGGCTGCACCATCGAGGCCGAGGGCTTCCGCGACGAACACGCTGCCTTCCGCGACCTCGACGCCGTGGTCCTCGGGGTCAGCAACGACCCCGTCGAGGACCTCGGTCCCTTCCGCGAGGAGTACGACCTGCAGTTCGACCTCCTGAGCGACCCCGACGGCGAGGTGGCCGACCGGTACGACTCCTACGGCACCGTCGAGTCGGGGGACAGTCCGGTGGACATCGCCCTGCGGAACACCTACGTGATCGGTCCGGACGGGACGATCGAGCGCACCTACGAGGGCGTGGACCCGCGAGACCACGCCGACGACGTGCTGGCCGACCTGCGTGCGGCGACGCCGGCGGACGACTGAACGTCCCGGGAGACGGGAGAAGAGCGCGGAACCGGCGCCGACTCAGTACAGCGACAGGTCGCCCGTGATGCGGTCCACGGCGTCGTCGTCGCCGGGACCGACGGCGACGGCGGTCGCGGTCTCGGGGTCCAGCTGCGTGTGGCCGGCGTCCCTGACCACCGCGTTCGGCAGGCCCGCTCGCTCGGCGGCGTCGGCTATCTCGAACAGCGCCGCCTCGCCCGACACCTTCACCACGACCTTCTTCTGGCCCTCGCCCTTCCACGCGCGGGCCTCCCGGTCCGGGGCGTCCTCGTAGGCCATCAGCGACGCGTGGGCGACCTGTGCGGCGAGTTTCCCCTGTCCCATGCCGAGGTCGGCACGAGCCGCGATGGTCTGTTTCACACCGGTGACGGGGGCGTCGGCGGCTTAACCGCACCGGTCGGCCGCGGAGCGGTGGCCCGGGCACCGCCGCGCTGACCGGCGGGCTTTTCAGCCCGCCAAGCGACTCACGGGGCATGATACTCTCGGACCGCGACATCCGCCGGCGGCTGGCGGAGGGTGACCTCGAGATCGGTCCCCTCGAGGACCCCGACCTGCAGATACAGCCGGCGAGCGTGGACCTGCGGCTGGGGCGGGAGTTCCTCGAGTTCAACCACACCAACATCCCGTACATCCACCCGGAGAGCGACGCCGAGGTCGAGGAGTACGTCGAGGAAACCGTGGTGCCGGAGGACGGCGAGTTCGTCCTCCACCCCGGCGACTTCGTCCTCGGAACGACCGTCGAGCGTGTCGCGATTCCGGACGACCTCATCGCCCACGTCGAGGGGCGCTCCTCGCTGGGGCGGCTGGCGGTCGTGATTCACGCCTCACTGCCGTACGACGAGGAGGTGCTCCTCTGGACCCCCGAGGACGGGTTCGGCTACCACGAGATTGGTGCAGTCGTTGAGGAGGAGCCCGCTGCGCGTGCAGTGTCGTTCGACCCTCGAACGCTCCGGGTGAGCACACACAGGGTGACCGACTACATCACGAACCCGACACGACCAATCTACCGGGTTCGTCTCGGGTCAGGTCGTGAGGTCCTCGTCACGGAGGACCACAACCTGTTCACGGTCGACGACCGCGGAGCCGTGACTCGTGTTCCCAGCGAGCAGGCGGAAGGCGAGTTCGTGATGGTACCCGACTGCCTGCCCGAGCCGCCAGCGGAGAGACGAGCGGTAGACCTGCTCGATCTCGTCAAGCCAGAGGAGACGACACTGTACGCGAGCGACGGGTTCGGGCCGGTGGACTGGTCCGCGGTACCGGACGGCTCGGAGAGTTTCTACGAGTCACACGACCGGCTCCCGATGGACGCCGTTCCGAGGTCGGCGACACCGGAGCAGGTCGACCTGGCGTTCAAGCAGAGCGACCAGAAACTCCCCCGGAGGCTCCCGCTCTCACGGGAGTTTGGCTGGGCGCTGGGATTTTACATTGCCGAGGGATCCGCGAGACGGAAACACCTCCAAGTCGGTAATACGGAGGACTCCCATCTGGATCGATTCGCGAGGTTCTTCGAGCGCTACGACACGAGCCTCTCTTGGAACGAATGGAACCACGTCACGAGACTCACAGTCTGTTCGTCACTCTGGTCGAGAGTTTTCAGAGAGTTGGTCGGCTCCGGAGCCGAGAAGAACATCCCGGAGCAGGCGCTGAACTGGCCCAGCGAAGTCCTCGACGGACTACTCGAGGGGCTCTTGGACGGCGACGGGTGTCGACGCGACACTCGTGACACGCTGTACACGACGAACGAGGACCTCGCGAACCGCGCGGCGTACCTCGGTACCCGACTCGGCCTGGCGACCTCAATGTACTCCCGCGAGCGAGAGAACCACATTCCGATGAGCGACGTCGAGTGGGAGGGCGTAGAATGGGCGGTGGACTTCTACGAGCGCGACGAGGCACACAAACGCGGACAGTACGTCCCCAACCCGAGTACGTTGTTGCGGACCGTTCGAGAGAAGGCAGGGATGACGATGGCCGAGGCTGCCGACGCGATGGGGTACTCCTCGCCCTCAAGCGTCTCGAACGCCGAGAACGAGGAGTACGAGACCATCAAGCGCAGTACGATCAAGCGGATGCGGGAGGCATACGCCGACCGGGGAGTCGACACGACTCGTCTGCGGCAGTTGACGAGCGGCGACGTTCGGTTCGAAAAGGTCGTGACCGTCGAACGAACCGGCCGCGTCGAGCCGACGTACGACCTCGAGGTTCAGCCGGACGGGAGACCGATAGAGAACTTCGTCGGCGGGCGTGGCGGGGTCTTCCTGTCGAACACCGCCGGTCTGTGCGACCCCGGCTACCGCGGGCAGATAACGCTCGAACTGTCGAACCTCGGGGCCGCTCCCGTCGCCCTGTCCCCGGGGATGCGCGTCTCCCAGTTGACGTTCACGCGGCTGACCAGCGCGGCCGAGCGACCGTACGGCTCCGAGCGGGGGTCGAAGTACCAGGACCAGAGCGGGCCACAGGCCTCCCGTATCGGCGGCGACGAGGAGTTCGGCGGCGACCAGCGCGGCACGGACACCGACGCCGGAGGTGACGCCCGGTCGGGTGATCGGTCGTGAAGTTCCGCGAGGAGGTCGTGGTGGAATCCGTCCTGCCGACCCTGCGGTCGATGCTGGCCGAGCGACTCAGCGACCGGGGGATGACGCAGCGAGAGGTGGCCGACGCGCTCGGGGTGAGCCAGAGCGCCGTCTCGAAGTACGTCCACGACGAGGTGACGCGTCGCGAGGCGGTCGCGACCGACGACCGCGTTACCGAGACGGTGGACCGCGTGGCCGCGGGTCTCGCGTCGGGCGACCTCGACCGCGTCGGTGCGCTGGTCGAACTCGAGGCTCTCCTCCGGCGACTGGACGCCGACCTCGTCGCCGGCCTCCACGAGACGGCGATGCCGGAACTGGGTGCCGTGGACCGGCCGCTGCGGGTGGAAGACCCCGACGGCGAGTGGCGCGAGCGCGAGCGCCTGCGGACCGCCCTCCGGCGGGGACTCCGCGAGATAGAGGACAGCGCCCGTTACGCCGACCTCCTCCCCGCGGTGGGGTCGAACCTCGTCGCCTGCCCCGAGTCGGCGCGGTCCGTGGCGGACGTGGTCGGCGTCCCCGGTCGCATCGTCGCGGTGAAGGGCCGCGCACGGGTGCCCGCCGACCCGGAGTTCGGGGCCAGCGGCCACGTCGCCGCGGTCCTCCTCGCCGCACGGGCTGCGGGTGCCGACGTCGCGGCGGCGATGAACGTCCGCTACGCCCGGGAGATCGTCGAGGGCCTCCGCGAGGCGGCGACGGTGGCGACGTTCGACGCCCGCGCCGACCGAGAGCGGGCGGTCGGCGACGCCCTCGACGACGCACCCGGGGCCGAGGTGCTGTACCACACCGGCGGCGACGGCATCGAACCCATCGTGTACGTCCTCGGGGCAGACGTCGAGACGGTGCTCGACAGGGTGCGGGGACTGCTGTGACGGCGACCACGGGCGAGGAGCGGCCGTGAGGGGGGAGTCACCGCCGACCGACGGCGCGGCCCGCCCCGAGGGCGAACGCTCCACGGCCGCGGTAGAGGCGTTCTACGGTCGCTGGGCGGGCCTGTACGACTTGGTCGCACGGCGGTTCCCCTGGGTGGGTGCGGTCCGGCGGACCGTCGCGAACGCCTGCCGCCTCGGACCGGGCGACACAGTGGTCGAGATGGGCTGTGGCACCGGCGCGAACGTCCCCCTCCTGCGGGAGGCGGTGGCACCCGGCGGCCGCGTCGTCGGCGTGGACGTGACCGGACCGGCACTCCGGCGGGCGCGCCGGCGGGAACGCGGTCGGC
The DNA here is from genome assembly GCA_964512525.1 of uncultured Halobacteriales archaeon. Lineage (GTDB taxonomy): Archaea > Halobacteriota > Halobacteria > Halobacteriales > SW-7-71-33 > SW-7-71-33. The sequence continues at coordinate 5,590 of CAZEIO010000005.1, read as the reverse complement.
GGCAGGGAGCGGGCCCGGGCGCGGACGTGACCGTCGAGTTCGTCCGCGGCGACGCGACGACGGCACCGGTCAGTGACCCGGTGGACGCCGTGGTCGGTACCTTCGTCTCGGGGATGTTCGCGGACCCGGCTGCCGCCGTGGACGGGTGGTGTGACCTCGCGCCGGGGGGCCACGTCGTTCTCGCCGACGCCGCGCCGTCGCGGCGACCGCTCGCGGCACCGCTGAACGGCCTCTTCCGGGCCGCGACCGTGGTCTCGACGCCGCCGACGACGCGACTGCGGTACGACCGCGACCTCCTCGCTGGTCTCGAGGACCGTGTCGAGAGTGCCCACGGCCGGTTGCGTGACCGGGCGCGTGCCACCGCCACGGCGGAGTCCCTGTTCGGGTTCGTCCGGCTGACCGGCGGCCGACTCTGAGCCGTCGTCCCCGAGGCCGTTCGTCTCGCCGGCGACGCTCCGCCGGTACGGCCGGCGGTGCCGACCCGGGAGAAACCCGCGGCGACCGGCGAGTCCCTGCGCGACCGACGGGGACAAACGGGCGGGCCTCGAAGGGCAACCATGGCACGCGCCGACGACCGCGAGACGGCCGGCGACGGCGACTTCGGCTACCGCGCGGGCTTTCGGACGCAACGCGAGGAGGTACGGGACCGCGAGTTGCCGGTCGAGGGGTCGTTCCCGGGGTGGCTCCGTGGCGACTACGTCGCCAACGGACCGGGCCAGTTCGAGGTGGGCGGCGAGTCCCTCGGCCACTGGTTCGACCCGCTGGCGATGCTGCGGCGGTTTCGCGTCCACGACGGCGGCGTGACGTACGCGAACCGGTTCGTGCGGAGCCGCGACTTCGCGTTCGCCCGCGACCACGGCCGGGTCCGGACCGGCTTCCCCGGGACGTCGCCGGACCGGCCGGTCTGGGAGCGCCTGCGACAGGCGCTCACCGGCGTCTTCCCCGACAACCCGGTCATCGGCGTCCAGCGGGTCGGCGGTCGGCACCTCGCCGTGACGGAGTCACCGTGGGGGCTGGCGTTCGACCCTGACACCCTCGAGACGACCGGTCGGGTAGATCTGACCGACGGACTGGACGCAGACCTCACGCTTGCCCACGTCCACTACGACCACGAGCGGGAGCGCTTTCTCAACCTCGGCGTCGCCTACGGCCGGGAGACGACGTTCACCCTGTTCGAGCGACCGGCGGCACCCACGGCCGACGGCGACCTCGCGCCCCCGGAACCGCTCACCCGACTCCGGTTCGACGGGGCGCCGTACGTCCACTCCTTCGCGCTGACCGAAGACCACGTCGTCGTCACGGTCAACGCCTACGGTCTCGACCCGCGGAAACTGCTCGCCGGCGCGGTGACGCGGGACACGTTCCTGGACGCCTTCGGCCCGCTGTCGGCCCCCACGCGGTTCGTCGTCCTCGACCGGGAGACCGGCGACCACGTTCGGACTGTCACGGCGCCGCCGGCGTTCGTTTACCACCACGCGAACGCCTACGAGCGCCGGGCCGGCGGGGAGCGGGAGATAGTCGTGGACCTCGTGGCCTTCGAGGACGACCGGGCGGTGACCGGCCTGACGCTCGCGAACCTGCGAAGCGAGTCGCCGGACCTGCCGACGGGCGACCTCGTCCGCTACACGCTGCCGCTGTCGGGAGACGCGGACGGCGACGACGACCGGCCGACGGCAGTCCGCCGCACGCTCCACGAGGGACCAGTGGAGTTCCCGATGGTGAACTACCGCGAGCGGGGGGGCCGGCGGCACCGGGCAGTGTACCTCGCGGAGACGGCACCCGGCAGCGGCAGTCTCCCGACGGCCCTCGTGAAGATTGACGTCGGGTCGGGCGACGTGCGGCGGTGGCGCGAACCCGGGACCCACCCCGGCGAACCGGTGTTCGTCCCGGGACCGGACGGCGACGGGGTCCTGCTGTCGGTGGTCCTGGAACCGGACGCCGACCGCTCGACGCTGTACTGTCTCGACGCCGAGACGCTCGCCGAACGGGCGCGGGCGCCGCTTCCCCACCGCCTGCCGTACGGCTTCCACGGACAGTTCTACGGGCCGGCGGCGCCGGGACGGACGATGCCCTGAGCCGCCGACGGGCCCGCGTGACCCGGGGAGTTTTAGTCGGGTCGCACCCTGTCTCACGACATGAGCGACACGGGGCAGACCGACCTCGGCGGCTTCGCCGGCGGGGACGACGAGGACCCGGAGCGAGACGCGGCCGCGGAGGCCCGCGCGGTGGCGGGGCCGGGTCAGGACGAGGGGGCCAGCGTCGTCGATCCGGAGCGGGAGGCGGTACCGGACGCCGATGGCACGGTCGAGATGGCGGTGACGCAGGTGGACTACACGCTCGTCGGGTCGGGCCGCGACGAGCGCCCGGTGGTCCACGTCTTCGGCCGAACCGCCGACCGCGAGAAGGAACACGTGGAGGTGCGCGGGTTCCAGCCGTACTTCTACGCGCCGACGGACAGCCTGACCGACGAGAAACTCGACCGCGACGCCGTCGTCGGCACCGAAGAGGGATACGAGTCGATTCGCGGCGAGGCGCTGACGAAGGTATTCGGCCGGACGCCGCGGGACGTGGGCCAGATGCGCGACGACTTCGACCACTTCGAGGCGGACATCCTCTTTCCCAACCGCCTGCTCATCGACAAGGACATCCGCGGCGGCGTGCGCGTTCCGGAGCGTCGCGACGACGACGGCAGGATAGTGGTCCCCCACGACGAGGTCGAGTCGGCGGACGTCGCGGTCGCGCCGCGGGTCCTCACGCTCGACATCGAGGTGGACGACCGCAACGGCTTCCCGGAGGACGGCGAGGAGCCGATCGTCTGCCTGACGACGCACGACTCCTACGACGACGAGTACGTCCTGTGGCTGTACGAGGCCCCCGACTGGGAGGGCGAGGGAATCGACATTGACGGGTACGAGCCGATCCGCGGCGACGTCGACGTCGAGGTCAAGCGGTTCGACGAGGAGGCGGCGATGCTCGACGGACTGACGAGCTACGTCGAGGAGGTGGATCAGGACGTGATCACGGGGTGGAACTGCCTCCCGGCAGATAGCGAGGTCCAGATGGCCGACGGTAGTACGAAACAGATCGAGGACGTAGCTGTCGGGGACGAGGTGGTCGGGTCGGAGGACCAGACCACGACCACCGCGGAGGTGACCGACAAGTGGCGAAGCGAGAGGGAGATCCTGCGGTTCGACCTCGGTGACGGCACGTCACTCCGGTCCTCTAAGGAGCATCGGATCATGGTCGGAGACGACGAAGCGGTCGAGTGGACCGAGGCCGTCGATGTCGAACCCGGAGACTACGTGCTCAAACCGCGGACACTGAACGTCGAGGATCCGTCCGTGCCACGTCTCTCCGATCTGGTACCTGATGAGAGTCAGCGGTTCGACGACGAGTCGACGGTCACGGCGTTCAAGAAGCGCCTCCCGTACGGTGCCGTGAAAGAACTCGCGGACGACTTTGGGCTGTCAAGGGGCACGATGTATCACCCGTCTCCCGACGTGTGGACGCCCGAGCGCTGTGAGCGGGCCGGGGAGATGTTCGACGTTCCTGTTCCGGACGGGGGTCGCGTCTATCGACGCAACGGTATCGACCTGGACAGACCGCTCACCGAGCAGGAGGCGTATCTCGCCGGGTTGGTGATCACCGACGGGTCGATGTCGACGAGCGACGGTATCAGGTTCTACAACACGAGAGAAGATCTGCACAAACAGTTCCCTGGCGAGAACCAGCTCACGCCGGACGGGAAGGGCTGCTACAAGCAGAATGTTCTCGATCGTGCCCGAACGTACGCGTTCAATGGGCTCGGTATCCCGTTCGGTGACAAGAACGCCGTGGAAATCGACCTCTCTCCGGTCTACCAGATGCCGGACGAGTACGTCGCCCGATTCCTGGCGGGCGTGATAGACGGAGACGGCTCGGTCTCGTCGAGTGTGACCGTCGCCGCGGAGAACGAAAGCCTGGGGGACTGGTACGTTCGCCTGTTCAAGCGGCTGGGTATCTACGCGGAGCGCAACGGGAACGTCGTCCGTGTCCCCGATGCGGAGCGAGATATCGAGACGCTACAAGACCGGGTGCTGCCGCACATGAGCCACTCGGATAAAGCAGCCGAGCTGCGGTCGCTGTCTGGGGGGAAGAGCGGTCGGAGTGAGAACATCCCATACGCGCTGTTCGAGGCCGAGACGGGATCAGACACAAAGCGCATCGGACGTGACAAGCACCGCCGTGGAATCTCGCTCAAGCGTCACGAGACCGACGCGGAGGAGTGGGAGGACTACGTCTTCGTCGAGGTAGAGTCGATCGAGATCGTCGACACGGAGACGACGTACGACATCGAGACGACCACCCACAACTTCGTCGCCGAGGACTGTCTCGTCCACAACTGCGACGACTTCGACGTGCCGTACCTGCTGGACCGGATGACGGTGCTGGGCGACCGGCCGACGGTGGACCGGGACCTCTCGGTCGAGCGACTCTCCCGCGTGGACGAGGTGTGGCGCTCGGGGTGGGGCGGTCCCGACGTGAAGGGGCGAGTGGTGTTCGACCTGCTGTACGCCTACAAGCGGACGCAGTTCACCGAACTCGAGTCCTACCGGCTGGACGCCGTCGGCGAGATGGAACTCGACGTCGGGAAGGAGCGCTACACCGGCGACATCGGCGACCTCTGGGAGGACGACCCCGCGAAACTGCTCGAGTACAATCTCCGCGACGTGGAAATCTGCGTCGAGGTGGACCGCGAACAGGACGTCATCCCGTTCTGGATGGAGGTGGCGTCGTTCGTCGGGTGCAAACTGGAGGACGCTCCGACACCCGGCGACGCGGTGGACCTCTACGTCCTCCACGAGGCCCACGGCCAGTTCGCCCTCCCGTCGAAGGGGCGACAGGAGTCCGAGGAGTTCGAGGGCGGTGCCGTCTTCGACCCCATCTCGGGCGTGCGCGAGAACGTCTCGGTACTCGACCTGAAGTCGCTGTACCCGATGGCGATGGTGACTATCAACGCCTCGCCGGAAACTCGCGTGGACGACGACTACGAGGGCGAAACCTACCGGGCGCCGAACGGCCAGCGCTTCCGGGAGGAACCGGACGGGATGATCCGGACGATGGTGGACGAGTTGCTGGCCGAACGCGAGGCGAAAAAAGAACGGCGCGACGAACACGACCCCGAGAGCGAGGCCTACGAGCGGTACGACCGCCAGCAGGCGGCGGT
>CAZEIO010000005.1:0-374 GCA_964512525.1 uncultured Halobacteriales archaeon | reverse complement strand
CATGAACTCCCTGTACGGCGTGCTGGGCTGGGACCGCTTCCGTCTGTACGACAAGGACATGGGCGCGGCGGTCACGGCGACGGGCCGGGCGGTCATCGAGTACACGGAGGAAGTGGCGAGCGAGATGAACTATCAAGTTACGTATGGAGACACCGATTCAGTCATGCTCGAACTCGGACCGGACGTCTCCACGGCCGAGGCCATCGAGCAGTCGTTCGCCATCGAGGAGCGGATCAACGACAGCTACGACGAGTTCGCCCGCGAGGAACTCGACGCCGAGGAACACCGCTTCCAGATCGAGTTCGAGAAACTGTACCGCCGGTTCTTCCAGGCGGGCAAGAAGAAACGCTACGCCGGCCACATCGTCTGGAAGG
>CAZEIO010000004.1:3242-28360 GCA_964512525.1 uncultured Halobacteriales archaeon | reverse complement strand
GCATCATGATGGGCAAGGACTACGCCGTCGTCGGCGACGGCACCCACCGGCTCACGACCCCGGAAGACCCACATCCGGCGACGGCCCGGCTCGAGTCGGTCCCGGACAGGCCAGACACGTTCCTGCTGGTCTGTGACCGGTTCCGCGCCGACGACGCCGGGGGCACGTACCGGCCCGTGGCCGGGGACGAGCGCACCTACCTCTGTGGCAACGAGAGCACGTTCCTCCTCGACCGCGAGGCCGTCTGTGACGCGCTCGCTGACACCTCTCTGCCCGTCATCTACGACGGCGCGCTCCGCTGGTCGGACGAACTCTGCGCCGCGCTCTCGGAGTGAGACACTCCCCACGTGGTCGGAAGCTGTTACGAGGATAATCACGAGACGGAGAGCAGTTGTGACTGCGTTAGCCAAAAAATTAAATACTAAGAACTTGTACGTCTATTTAATAGTATGACAACCGCAGAATCCAATCTGGTCGATACGAGACTCGACGCCATCTTCAGAGAGGCGCTCCAGGACGCCGACGACCCGGTGCTACTGGTCAACCCCTCCGCCGAGGCCGTCACGAGACTGGTGACGGTCACCGCGGACGACGCGGACGGGCCGACGGTGCGAGTCCTCGCCGACCGGCGAGTGCTGAAGGAAGCCATGGACGACTTCATCGTCGCCAGCAACGCGGCAGACCTCGTCGAACGGGACCGACTCGAACTCCGTTCGACGGGCGAGGACGAGGTCGAGAACTCCCTGCTGGTCACCGGCGAGTCCGTCGTCGCACTGGTCGAGACCGGCTCGACCGTCGGCGGTCTCACGACCGACAACAGCGAGTTCATCGAGGACGCGTACGAGACCTTCACCGCCGCCTTCGAGGACGCCGAGTCGTTCTCGATGCGCACGCCACCGATCTCCCGCGTCCGGGAGTCCCTGGCAGACGAGATCGGTCCCGCGGCCGAGGCCGACTTCGGGGAGGTGCTCGCCTCGCTGGAGACCGCCCGCGGCGACGGTGACGGTCTCGACGAAGTGACCATCAGCCTCCTCGTCGCCGCGAAGAACGAGGTGTTGCTCTACGATATCTCTCGCTGGGGCGAGGAGGTCGGCATCGCCTCGAAGGCCACCTTCAGTCGCACGAAGACTCACCTCGAGGACCTCGATATCATCGACACCGAGAAGGTGCCAATCGACGTCGGCCGCCCGCGCCTGCGCCTGAAACTCGGCGACGAGCGCCTGACGGACGCCGACGGCTCACAGTTGGCCTCGGTCGCACAGTCCATCCTCGCCTGAGCAGTCACACCTGGATTCTGCGGTCCTCTCTCCGTCTGTGTCTCGGTCTCGACCCGCGGGCGACCGCTCAGCCGACGAAACTGTCCACGAACACCGCGAGGACGATGAGCAGCATCACCGCCGCGATGAGACCGACGACGACGAACAGCCAGAACCGCCGGTCGAGACCGCCACTGGCCCGGTCGAGTTCCTCCGCCAGCGCCGACCGACTCAGGTCCGAGACGACGAACAGCCCCGAGTCGGCGGCCGGTCCCACCGCGACCGCCGGCGAGTCCCCGTCCGCCGCGTCGTCCGTCGTCGCCCGTCGTGGTTCGCCGAGGACGAAGACCCGGTCGCCCTCCCGCAGCGTCGCTCGCTCGTGGACGTGCTCCGGCGTCGTGCCGAGTGCCGTCCGGGCGCGGGCGAGTCGCTCCGTCTCGTCGCCGCCGGCCGTGGTGACCAGCCGCGTCCCGGTCTCGTCCCCGAGGAATCGCTCGGTGTTGCCCGCCGACAGCAGGACGCTCCGGTCGTCCGCCCCCCCGGAACCGGGGTCAACGAGGACCGACCCGGAGGCGTCCTCGACGACGAACGGTACCGCGGCGACCGTGGTCTCCGCGTCTCGCGGACCCGTCCGTGACCAGCGGGTGTGCGTGGCGACGACCGGCGACCCGAGTCGCTCCTCGCCGCCCGCGGCGGCGGTGTCGAACGTCTCGGCCGGCCCCGTCGTCGTCTCCTCGTCTGTCCCGGCGTCGCTCGCCGCAGTCTCGCCCTCGCTCGCGCCGCCGTCGGTCGAGACGTCGGTCACCGAGGCGTCCGACAGCGGCAGGGCGACGGTGTCGTCGTGGCGACGGACGACGCCCTCGACGGCGACGAGGTCCGGCCCGCCCGCCGCTCGCGGCGAGACGGCGCCGGCCCGCGTGGGTTGGGTCGTCACCACGAGGTCGCGCCGTCGTTCGGCCCAGTCGTCGCCGAACAGTGCCATCGAGGGGTCGTTCGGGGCCGGCGTTGTAAACGCTTCTGCGACGGCGCGGACCGGGGCGGTGACGGCGGGCTTTTGACCCCGCCGCGAGTGTGGGACGCATGAGCGAGACGGATTCGGTTCGCGTCGCCGGGTCTGGACCGGGCGTCGAGGCAGTCGTCGCAGCAGTGGCAGACGCCGACGGAGTGACCGCCGAACGGGTCGGCGTCGGTGACCTGTCCGGAGCGACGCTCGGCGTGGCCGTCGGCGACGAGGGGACGCTCCGGGCGACGACGACGGCCACCGCGGCGGGGACACCGGTGGTCGGCGTCGAACTCGGCGGCGTCGGCGGCCAGTCCGTCGCCGGCGTCGAGGCGGCCGTCCTCGGCCTGTCGCGGACGGGGGCCTGCTACGAGTGCGTGCGGACACGGGTGGCGGCCGGCGACCCCGAGGTCGGTGCCGGGAGCGAGACCGACCCAGCCACGGCGCGACTCGCGGGCGCCACGGCGGGCCGGGCGGCGGTGGCCCACCTGCGCGGGGATGCCACGCCAGTGTTCCCGCGGACGCCCGACGGCGACGCCGTCGGCGGGGTAGTCGAGGTGCCACACGCGGCCCGGCAGGTGCTGCCGGTGCCGGGGTGTGACTGCGACGACGGCGACCGGTTCGACCCGGCGGGATTCGCCATCGACGACGTGGACCGCCCGCCGTCGGCGGCCGTCGAGCGGGCCGAACTCGCGCTGGACGAGCGCGTCGGTCCGCTGGCGACGGTGGGCGAACTCGAGTCGTTTCCGGTGCCGTACTACGTGGCGACGCTGTCGGCGACGGACGGGTTCAGCGACGCGAGTGCCGCACGGAAGGCCGGCGGCGCGGGCGCGGACTGGAACCGGGCACTGATGCGCGCCCTCGGTGAGGGGCTGGAGCGGTACACCGCGGGCGTGTACCGGGCCGAGGACTGTCACCGCGCACCGCCACGGGCGGTCCCGGCGGCGGTCGGTCCCGACGCCTTCGTCCGTCCGGAGGACGCGGCGGCCGTGGACCCGGAGACGCCGATACGGTGGATGGGTGCGGTGGACCTGTCGGCGCGACTGCTCGCAGAGGCGGACGGGCCGGCGTCCGGGAGCGACGACCTGACGTACGTCCCCGCGGAGGCGGTACTGTTCCCGCCGCCGGAGCAACGGTACCTGGCGCGGGTGACGACGGGGCTCGGACTCGGCAACGGCACCGCGGGGGCGGTTCGCTCGGGGCTGACGGAGGTAGTAGAGCGCGACGCGACGATGGTGTCGTGGTACTCCACCCTCGAACCGCTTGAGATCGCCGTCGAAGACGAGGCGTACGAGACGCTCGTCCGCCGCGCCCGGTCGGAGGGACTGACCGCGACGGCGCGGCTGGTGACGGTGGACGTGGACGTGCCCGTCGTGGCGGCGACGGTCCACCGCGAGGGGGAGTGGCCGCGCTTTGCGGCCGGGTCGGCGGCGGCGCTCGACCCGGCGGCGGCCGCCCGCGACGCCCTGACCGAGGCGCTGCAGAACTGGACGGAACTGCGGTCGATGGGCCGGTCGGCGGCGAGCGACGAATCGACGGCCATCGGCCGTTACGCCGAGGATCCCGGACCGGCCCTGCGGCGACTCGACGGCGGCGGACCGGTGCCGGCAGGCTCCGTCGCCGGAGACGCGCCAGAGACGCCGCGGGCGGCGGTCCGGACGCTGGTCGAGCGAGTCAGTGACGCCGGACTGACACCGTACGCGACGGCACTGACCCCCCGCGACGTGGAGCGAGCGGGCTTCGCGGCGGTTCGGGTGCTCGTGCCCGGCGCCCAGCCGCTGTTCGTGGACGTGGACCGGCCGACCTTCGGCGAGCGTGCCGAGACGGTGCCGGCGGCTCTCGGGTGCGAACCGCGACTCGACGGCCCGCCACACCCGTACCCGTAGGCGAGTTCGGGGCGAGCGAGAGGCGGAGTGCGAGAGTCGCCCGGCGGCGAGGTGGTCAGACGCCGAACGTCGCCCGGAGCATGTCGCGAGTGCCGGGACCGACGCCGACGGCGATGGCGCCGACGAGGAGCATCACGGAGAAGCGGGGCGATTCCTCCATCACCTCCTCCTCGAAGACCCAGACGACGAAGACGGCGAAGGCCAACTTCAGGACGAGGAAGGGCCACGCGTCGCCGGTGACGCTCGTGACAGTCGCCGGCAGCGTCGAGTCGGTGACGCTGACGACGAACCGGTTGACCGGGTGCTTCGGGACGAGGTTCGCCCGGCCGGTGAGGGCGGTGTACCAGTCGAGACCGACGACGTTCGCCGCGCCGTCGATGGCCTGCCCGACGATGACCAGTAGTCCCGTCGCGCCGGTACCGGCGTTTATCTCGGGCGCGGACCGCTCGATACCGACCCAGACGGCGGCGGTGGACAGTGTCGCCGCGGCGACGGTGACGAGCAAGACGACCGGGTAGAACGTCACCGACTGTGCGGTCCCGGCCATCCAGAACAGGAGACCCACGGCGACGAGGGTGACGGCGGTCCCGATGGCGGCGAGTGGGTACTCGAACCGCTCGACGCGGCCGGTACGCTCCAGGCGCAGGGAGACGAGGAGGGCGACGAGTGCCACGGCAGCGACGGTGGCGTAGATGATGGGGCTGATGAGCAGGGTGTTCAGCGGGTACTCGACCGGGCCGGCGCCGGCGTCGCCGATGCGGTTGTTGGCGTCCTCGACGACACGGAGGGCGCCGCCGAAGAACGTCATCGGGAACAGGCCGTACAGCAGCCCCCGGTAGCGCTCTATCTCGAGACGGCGCAGGAGGATGGCGACGCCGGCGATGCCGACGAGGATCAGCACCGCGTAGCCGACCTCGCTGACGACCGTGTAGCCGGGGTAGGCGACGGTGGCGGGGTGGGCGGTGCAGGCCGTGCCGCTGCCGGTGACGGGGTCGCCACCGGCCAGCCACGCGCACTCGGCCCCCTGCGCGTCGGCGTACACGGGGCCCCAGAAGTACTTCCAGACGAAGCGGTCGTACACCGCCTGCGGGAACGCGAGGGCACCGAGGACCAGTGCGACGGCGCCCGCGGCGACCCCGCCGATCCAGGCGCGTTCGGCGTCCACGTCCACGCGGTCACGGACGGCGGCCATGTGCGACAAGCGGCGCGGGGTCAGTTTCAGGGTTCCGGTCTGTCCCGTCGCCACCACACGACCACCGGCCACGGCGGCAGCGGCCGAAACGGCGTCTCGACGGGGGTCGCAGGGACATGATCAGGGGATTATACGAACCGGACGCGGGACTGGTCGGTATCCTGACGTACGGAAGCCGAAGACGGGCCGCGAACACGGTGTCGTGGGTGGGATATCTCCGACCAGCATCTTTATTGTATTGCGACAATAAGAGGCAGCCAGACCTACCCGATGTACGACCTGACGGCCTTCCAGCGCGACCTCCTCTACACGATAGCCGGCCTCGAGGAACCCCACGGCCTCGCTATCAAGGACGAGTTGGAGAACTACTACGAGAAGGAGATTCACCACGGCCGCCTCTACCCGAACCTCGACACGCTCGTTGACAAGGGACTCGTCGAGAAGGGACAGCGCGACCGGCGGACGAACTACTACACGCTCACGCGGCGCGGTCGGCGCGAACTCGAGGACCGTCGATCCTGGGAGGACAACTACGTGGAGATGTGAGCGGCGGGATCACCGCCGTTCGTCGGGGCCAGTAGCGTCGCCGCCGTCGTCGTTCCTGCTACTCTCTCTCTCGTGGTCTTCACCGTCTTCGACCTCCGGCGGTTCGTCGCCCGACGGCCGTCGCTCGTCCGCTTCGGCCGGGGGCGTCTCCGCGGCGCCACCGCCCCGGTCCGGGCCGCCGTCCACGGCGACCGACGCGGTGTCGGCTGACCGACCAGCACTCGGGTCCGACACCTCCATGTAGGTCGGGTCGATGGCGTACGGCCCGAGCGTGCGGTCGTCGAGGAGTTCGGGCACGACGATGCGCCCGAAGTGCGTTATCAGGACCAACAACACCGGGCCGAGGAAGATGCCGTACCAGCCGAACAGTAGCGGACCGAAGGTGTACGCGAGCATCACCGCCCCGACGTGGAGGCTGCCGGCGGCGACGTACGGACGGAGCACGAAGTCCGGGAGAGCACCGATGACGACGAACGAGACGATAAAAAAGAGCGCCGGGAACCACAGGAGGGCCGGATCGGTGGAGTACGCGGTGATGGTGAGGAAGGCACCGACGGGGACGTACACGACGAGGATGCCGACGACGGGGATGAGACTGCCGACGGCCATCAGCAGCCCCGCGAGCACGGGGTACGGGATGCGGATTCCGGCTGGCGCCACGTGAGCGTTCATCACGGAGTACACGATGGCCGCGAGGATGGCGGTGAGGAAGGCGTTGAGGATGTTCCCGAAGAAGACGTTCTGGAAGTCGCGGTCCACGGCGCGGAAAAACTCGGCCATGACGCCCCTGTCGTCGTCGAACTTCCCCAGCACCCAGCGGCTGAGTCGGCGGCCGTCTTTCAGCAGGTAGTAGGCGACGACTATCATCACGAACAGCTTGAGGGCGGCGGTACCGAGGAGACCGAGGTAGCCGAGCACCTGACCGAACGCTTCCTCCGCGAAGCGGGAGATGCTCGGGTCGGCGAGGAAGGTACCGGGGTTCGCGAGTATCTCCTCGGGGTTGGTCACCGACGACGAGGCGCCGAGGTACGGCTCGACGTAACTCTCGAACTCGCCGAGGTCGTTGTTCTGGGTGAACCGGCGGAACTCCTGGAGACCGACGAGGACCGTGTACCCGAGCAGGAAGACGATGGGCAGTGCGAGCGAGAGCAGCGAGGCGGCGGCCGCCAGCGCGCGGTTGCCGAGCCGTCCCAGCAGGCGGTCGTACACCGGCCGGGTGGCGTAGTAGATGAACAGGCCGAACAGGATGGTTCCCGCGAAGGCGACGAACGTGACCGCGAGCACCACCGCGAGCGTGAGACCGACGAGGACCCACGCGACGACGGACCGGTTCAACTGCACGTCTGACGCTGTTTGCCACGTGACATAGGCGTTGCGCAAGGAGGAGAGCCGGCGAAAGCGCCACGGAGACGGCAGCAGACGGTGTCGGACCGCCCGTCGAGGTGAACATACTTATACGTACCACTCTATAGACTACATATATGTTCGGCGTCGCGAGCGACCTCGTACAGAGCGGCCTGCTCTCGGGCGACGTCGCGCGGGTGCTGTCAGCCGCGGCGCTAGGGCTCTTCCTCGGTCTGGAGCGAGAGTGGTCTCGCAAGTCGGCGGGCGTCCGCACGTTCGCGCTCATCGCCACGCTCGGTGCCGTGTTCACGCTGCTCGCGGGCTACCCCGTTCAGGGCGGACACCTGCTGGTCGGGGCCGGCGCACTGCTCGTTGTCCTGCAGGGCACGCTGCTCGCGGTGCGGGGACTGTTCGCCGACGACGCCGGACTCGCGCTGACGACGTCGGCGTCGATGCTCGTCGCCTACGGCGTGGGAGTACTGGTGGCGAGCGACCACTACCTCGTCGGCGTGACCGTCGCGGTGCTGTCGGCGCTGTTGCTCGTCCTCAAGCGAGAACTGCACTCGGTGGCGCTGGGACTCTCGCGGACGGAACTGCGCTCGATGACGGAGTTCGGTATCCTCGCGTTCGTCGTCTTTCCACTGTTGCCGGCCGGACAGGTGACGACGCCGCTCGGCGTCGCCGTCTCGCCGCGTGCCGTCTGGGGGATGGTGGTGTTCGTCGCGGCCATCGGCGCGGTCAACTACGTCGCCGTCGCCAACTACGGCGGCCGGGGCGTAGCGGTGACCGGCTTTCTCGGCGGGCTGGCGTCCTCGACGGCCGTCGTCGGGACGATGATAGACCACGTCCGCCAGGACGAGGACGCCGCCTCCTACGCGCTGGCCGGCGTCCTCCTCGCCGACGCCGCGATGGCCCTCCGCAACATCGCCATCGTCGTCCCCTTCGCGCTGTCGGGAGACTTCCTCCTGCGGACGGCCGCACCGCTCGGGGCGGTGGTCGTCGGCGGTGTCTTCCTCGCGGCCGTCGTCGCCGACTGGTCCGGGGAGGCGACCATCGACCTCGACAGTCCCTTTTCGACGCGGAACGCCCTCGGATTCGGCGTCGTCTTCCTCGCGGTGGTTCTCGTCACGGCGGGAGCGAGCGCCCACCTCGGCGCGGCAGGGTTCGTCATCGCGGCCGCCCTCTCCGGACTGGTCTCGAGTGCCGGCGCCACGGGGTCGGGGGCGCTGCTGTACCAGCGGGGCGCCGTCACGAGCGAGGTGGCGGTGGCTGGCATCCTCGCGGCGACGGCGGTGTCGATAGCGGTCAAGTCCGGTCTCACCGTCGTCGGCGCGAACCGCTCGTTCGCCCGCCAGGTGACGGTGTGGAGTTCGGCGCTCATCGTCGGCGCCGGCGCGGTGGCCCTGGTCGGCTTCCTGAGCGGTTTGTAGCTGTGAACACCCTGACGGGACCGCGATCGGACTGCCGAGGCCCGAACCGTTTACAAGCGGGGCCGTCATTCCCGTGGCATGGACCGAGCCACCGCCGAGGTGAAGGTGCGAGACGTGCCGGGCGACCGGGCCCGGGAGTGGGTGGACTACCACGAGGGGGTGGCCGCCCCGGCAACCTACGTGTACGAGTTCGTCTGGGACTTCACCGAGGAGGCCGAGGGCCCGTTCGTGACCGACGTGGACGGCAACGTTTTCCTCGACTTCACCAGCCACGTCGCCGCGGCCCCACTCGGCTACAACAACCCCAAGATCCGGGACAAACTCGACGAGTTCGACCTCCCGGACCCCGGCAAGATAGCCGGTCAGGACTTCTACGTCGCCGGCGGCTGGCCGCCGGAGGACCCCGATTTCCCCGGCCCGGCACAGTTGATGCGTCGCCTCCAGGACGCCGCCAGTCACTACGGTGCCGAGCGAGTCTTCCTCTCGAACTCCGGCGCCGAGGCAGTCGAGAACGCGATCAAGATCTGCTACGACCACGTTGACGGCGAGTACGGCGTCTGCTTCCAGGGCGCCTTCCACGGCCGCACGCTGGGCACCCTCTCCCTCAACCGGTCGAAGGCGAAGTACCGCGACCGCTATCCGCAGATCGGCGGCGTCCACGACGTCCCATTCTGCCGTGACCGGTCGTGTTCGCCGACGACCTGTTCCTGTGGCTTCTTCCACGGTGACGCAGACGGCGGCGTCACCTCGCAACTGCGGAAGGCACTCGACCCGAAGACGGGCTACGTCAACCCCGAACGCACCGCCTACGTCGTCCTCGAACCCGTCCAGGGCGAGGGGGGCTACTACGTTCCCAGCGACGACTTCATGGCCGAAATCGGCGACCTCTGCTCGACCCACGACGTGCCGCTGATCGTGGACGAGATACAGTCCGGCATGGGTCGCACCGGGGAGATGTGGGGCTCCGACCACTTCGACATCGACCCGGACGTCCTCACCGTCGCGAAGGGCGCCCGCGTCGGCGCCACCATCTCCACCGGCGAGATATTCCCCGACGAGAAGGGACGCATCTCCTCGACGTGGGGCGCCGGCGACATCGTCGCCAGCCTGCAGGGCGCACTCACCCTCGACGCCATCGAGGAGTACGACCTCCTCAACAACGCGACCGAGATGGGCCGACACCTCAGCGAACACGTCGTGGACGCCGACCTGCCGGGCGTCGTGGACGTGCGCGGTCTCGGCCTGATGTTCGCGATGGAGTTCGACACCGCCGACCGCCGAGACGCCGTCGTCGAGCGAGCCTTCCGCAACGGTCTGCTCACCCTCGGGTGTGGGACGAAGTCGCTCCGACTGCTCCCGCCGCTTGACGTGACCGAGCGCGAGATAGAGATGGGCGTCGAACTCCTCGCGGCGTCCGCCGAGGAGGTCGCCCGCACGCAGGCGGCCGACGACTGATCCCGATCAGAACCGGTAGCGACGGTCGTCCTCCTCCGCCGGGGTGTAGCCGCCGCTCATTTCCTCGAATGTCATCCCCGAGAGGTACTCGTCGTAGGTGAGGTCGTACTCGGAGCGCAGGTGGAAGTCGAGTTTGCCCGTGTCCACGGCCGTCTGGAAGAGGAGGTGGACGCCACGCCGCAGGAGTTCGTCGGTGTCGGCGTCGAGTCCGGCCGCTAACATCGCCAGTTCGTGTTTCGTCTCGCGGTCGAGGTCGAGGTCGGTGCCGTCGCCGAGGGCGTCGTACTCCGCTTCGACGGCGTCCGCCAGGTCGTCGAGGCTCATATCCACGTGTGCAGAGCCGCGGTTAGGGGTCTTGCGGTCGGCCGGAAGTGCCACCGCCGCCGGAGTCGGGCGTGGTCGTCCCCGTCTCGCTCCCCGGCACCGTCCACGTCGTGTCGAACGGCGCCACCCGGACGGTGTCGCCGGAGTCGGCGTCGGCCGACACGCGTCGCGGCGACCGGCCGAAGTCCACCGTCGCGCGGCGTTCGCCGTTCGCGTACACGGTGGCGTTGACCGACCCGTCGGGTGGGCCGTCGAAGGCCGCGTCGGAACCAAAGCGGTGTGGCCGCCGGGAGCGTCGAGCGACCGCCACGAACAAGCCCCCCGCGCCACTCTCGAAGATCGATGACCGACGAGGGCGCATCGGCCGGAGCGGAGAGCGGCGACGACCCCCTCGCGGACGTGGACGTCCCGGCCGCCCGCGACTCGCTGGTCGAGTGGTACGAGGCAGACCACCGCGAGTTCCCCTGGCGCCAGACGACCGACCCCTACGCCGTCCTCGTCTCGGAGGTGATGAGCCAGCAGACCCAGCTGGGCCGCGTCGTCGATGCCTGGGAGGACTTCCTCGACCGGTGGCCGACGGTCGAGGCGCTCGCGGCCACCGACCGTGCCGACGTCGTCGCCTTCTGGACCGACCACTCGCTGGGGTACAACAACCGCGCCCGCTACCTCCACGAGGCCGCACGGCAGGTCGTCGAGGAGTACGACGGCACGTTCCCGGAGACGCCCGGCGAACTACAGGAACTGCAGGGCGTCGGCCCCTACACCGCGAACGCCGTCGCCTCCTTCGCGTTCGACAACGGTGACGCCGTGGTGGACACGAACGTCAAGCGGGTGCTCTACCGGGCATTTGCGGAAATCCGTAATACAGATGATCCGCCGTATGAGGAAGTAGCGAGTGCGCTGATGCCGAAGGGTCAATCACGGGTATGGAACAACGCCATCATGGAACTCGGCGGCGTCGCCTGCGAGAAGACGCCGTCCTGTGACGAGGCCGGGTGTCCGTGGCGCGGGTGGTGCCGGGCCTACCAGACTGGCGACTTCACCGCGCCCGACGTGCCCGAGCAGCCCGACTTCGAGGGGTCACGACGACAGATGCGCGGACGGGTGCTCTCGGCGCTGTCCGAACACGGCCCACAGCCGATCGATACGCTCGGTCGCCGCGTGCGGGTGGACTACACGCCCGACGGTGACGGCGATGGGAGTCGGGCGTGGCTCCGGGGGCTAGTCGCCGACCTCACCGCCGACGGTCTCGTGACCGTCAACTCCGGGGACGCTGACGGCGACGCGGTCGTTCGGCTCCAAGAGTGACGGGCCGCCCGGGAGTGAGTATTTGTCCCCCCGTGCCGACCGTGGGGGTATGGGCGAGACGGACGAACCGCTGGTCGTCGGCATCTCGGGGAGTCTGCGCGACGCGTCGGCGAGTCGCGTCGCGACGCGGGTGGCGCTGCGGGGGGTCGAGCGAGCGGGCGGCACCGGCCATCTCCTCGACCTCCGGGAGTACGACCTGCCGGTGTACGACGCCGACGCCGGCGACGCGGGCGACGCGGAGACGGTTCGAACGACGATCCGCGACGCGGACGCGGTGCTGCTGGCGACGCCGATGTACCACGGGTCGTACGCGGCGCCGCTGAAGAACTGCCTCGACTACTGTGGCTTCGACGAGTTCGAGAACACCACCGTCGGACTGCTCGCGGTGTCGGGCGGGGCCTTCCCCGTGACGGCGCTCGAACACCTCCGCTCGGTCTGTCGAGCGCTGAACGCGTGGGTGATACCCCACCAGGCGGCGATTCCGCGGGCGTCGAGCGCCGTCGAGGACGGCGACCTCGCCGACGAGGGGCTGCGCGACCGGGTGACGACGCTCGGCCGCCGGGCGGTGCAGTACGCCGACATCGAACCGAACCCGGACTCGTTCGAATCCGGCGAGAACGTCGGAGCCGAGGACTGACAGAGCCGAACCACAACGGTTTCGGTGGTGGTTGCCCGGAGTCCGGACGTGACGCAGTGGGTCGAGGACCCGACCGGCGGGCGCGACCGCGGACCGGCGGGGCTCGCCCGCGCCTGGGTCGAGGTTCTCGTCCGGCCGTTCAGATTCTTCCGGACCGGCGTCGCGCCGAACGACCAGGCGCCGGGGCTGGTCTTCGCGGCCGTCGTCGTCCTCGTCGAGGAGACGGTGCGGATGGCAACGCTCCCGACCGCGTACCCCGACGACCCGCTGGTCGCGGCCGTCGCGCTCGGGGCGGTCGTCGTCCTCGTGACGCCGGCCGCCCTGCACCTCGTCGCCGCCGCGGCAACGGTGGTACTCGTCCCTCTCGCACCGGACCGCGCGGGCGTCTCGGAGACTGTCCAGACGGTCGCCTACGCCACCGCGCCCTGTCTGTTCGCGGGCGTCCCGGTCCTCGAGGTGCGGGCGCTCGCGGTCACGTACGGGGCCGTCCTCGTCGTCGTCGGTCTCGCCGTCGTCCACCGGACGACACTCGCCCGGGCGGCACTCGCCGGTCTCGTCCCGGTCGGCGTCGGGTTCGCCTACGGCTTCCGCGGCGTCGCGTCGGTCGGCGAACTCCTCGCACGGTGGTTCATCATCTGACGCCGGCCTAACCTCAGGAACTATCAGGCAAAATAGCGTTAGCTATATGTAATGCGTCAACGTGCACCACACCCATGCAGTGCGACAGTTGCGGCCAGTACAGTGACTGGATCGGGGGTGACAGCGACTGGCACCGGCTGAACGAACTCGAGGCCGGTGGCGGTGCCCTCCTCGTCTGTGACGTCTGTGGTAACCACCAGCAGAAGCGGTAGTTCTCGCGGCGAGTGTCTTCCCACCGCCACCGACCAGCGACGGCCACGCATCGCGGCTGTCGCGAGTCGCCGGCGGGCGAGCGCGGACCGTCACCGTTAGACCCCGTGGGGTGTGAGTGCCGGCGTGAGCGACTACGACCCCGCGCCCGCCGACGGCGACCTCCTCCTCCGGGCCGCCCGCGGCGAGCGCACGGAGCGCCCCCCGGTCTGGCTGATGCGACAGGCCGGCCGCTACCTCCCCGAGTATCGGGAACTCCGCGAGCAGTACTCCTTCCTCGAGGCCATCAAGACGCCGAGCGTCGCGGCCGAGATCACGCTCCAGCCGTACGAGCGGTTCCGGCCCGACGGCGTCGTGATGTACTCCGACATCCTCACCGTCCTCGAACCGCTGGGACTGGACTACCACCTCGAGTCCGGCGTCGGACCCGTCGTCGAGAATCCGGTCGAGACGCCCACCGACGTGCCGACGGGCCACGACGACGTGGCCGTCGAAATCGGCTACGTCGGGGCCCTGCTCGACCGTCTCGAAGACCGCGTGGACGACGCCGCCGTCGTCGGGTTCGCGGGCGGGCCGTTCACGCTCGCCTCGTACGCCGTCGCGGGGGAACCCCACAAGGACCACCTGCCGTTGCGGCGCTTTCGTGCCCGACATTCCGAAGCCTTCGCGGAACTGCTCGGGCGGTTCGCGGACGTCACCGTGGACTACCTCCAGTACCAGGTTGCCCACGGTGCCGACGTCGTCCAGGTGTTCGACACCTACGCCGGCCACCTGACGCGGGCCGACCACCGCGAGTTCCTCCTGCCACTGCACCGCCGCCTCGTCGATGCCGTGGACGTGCCGGTGATCCTGTTCGTCCGCGACGCCGGCGGCCGACTCGACCTCCTCGCGGAGTCCGGGGCCGACGTGGTGAGCCTCGGCTGGAACGTCGAGATGGAGCGTGCGCGGGCGGAACTCGGCGACCGACCGGTGCAGGGTAACCTCGACCCCTCCTATCTGCTCGGCGACCCGGCGTTCGTCCGCGAGAAGACCCGCGAGGTAATCGACGCCGCAGGGCCCGCCGGACACGTCCTCAACCTCGGCCACGGCCTGCACCGGTCAACGCCGGTGGAGTCCGTCGCCGCGTTCGTCGAGACGGCCAAGGAGATCAGCCGGTAGTCACCGGACGGTGTCTCGGACCTCGGCGTCGGCACCCGCCTCGAGTTCCGTTTCCGTGTCTTCGGTCTGGTCGGCGGCAGCCAGTTCGCCGGCGAGTCGCTCCGCGACCGACCGCGCCTCGCGTACCCGACTCGGCACGCCGATGCGGGCGGTGTAGTTCGTCGCGAGTTCGACGCCCGGCGGCAGCGAGAGGTCGTCGAGCGCCCGCCACGTGGTGTCGTACGCGGGGTACGCCCGCAGGCGGTGGACGTCCACCACCTCGGGAGCGACGCCGAGAACCGTCTCGAACTCCGCGGCGGCCGTCTCGGCGAGCTTCTCGTCGCTCTCCGCGAGGACGTCCGGGTCGCGCATCCCGCCGAGGAAGGCAGTGTACAGTCGCTCGCGGTCGAACAGGCTCTCGACGAACGTCACGCCGCGGGTTCGCAGGTCCTCGCGGGCGTGGACCTGGTAGCCGAAGCCCTCGCGGTCGGTCGTCGCCCGGAGCGAGACCATCGCGATGGGGTTGTACGTCAGTTCCGACAGCGCGTCGGCCGCGCCGGGCGCGAGGTCCGAGAGGACGTCACTCGCCGCGCTCGCCGGGGTCGTCACGACGACGCGGTCGGCGGCCACCCGCGGGCCGTCGGTGACCACCTCGTACGGCGGTGTGGGACCGTCGCCGGTGTCGGACCTCGCCCGACCCGCGCCGTCGGCCTCTCGCACCGCCCGTACGGGAGTCTCGAGGTGGACCGCGTCGGCGTTTGCCTCGTACAGCGCCCGCGGGAGCCGTTCTAGCCCACCCTCGAACGATATCGGCGGTGCCGTCTCGCCGCCGACCCGGGAGAGCGCCGCCGCGAGGAGACTGCCGTGGTGGCGCTCCGCGCGGAGGAGTCCGTCGAGGGCGTAGCGGGCCGGCATCGCCGCCGGGTCGGAGGCGTAGATGCCGGAGAACAGCGGTTCGATCACGCTCTCGTACACCTCGTCGCCGAACTTCCGCCGGAACAGCGCCGCCGCGCGTTCGTCGCCGCGTCCCGGCCCGGTGAAGGGTTCGACGAGGACCCGCAGTTTCGCACGCTCGCTGACGAGGTCTGTGCGGACGAACTCGCCGACGGAACGCGGGACGACCCGGAGTTTACCGTCGCGGTACACGTACAGTGGGAGGTCGTCGTCGGCCGCGATGACGGCGTCCTCGAGGCCGAGGTCGGCTATCAGTTCGTCCACCGGGTCCGTCCGCCGGATACGGTGGGGACCCCGCTCCACGACGTGGCCGTCGGCGCGGTCGCTGCGGACGACGCCGCCGGGACGGCCCGTCGCCTCCAGTGCGACGGCGGCGACGCCCCGCGTCCGGAGGTGGTGGACCAGCGAGAGACCGGTCACGCCCGCGCCGACGACGGCCACCTGTACCCGGCGGTCGGCCGTCGGGGCCGTCGTTCCGGGCAGTTCACAGTCTCCGTCTCCGTTGCCGCCGGTGGACTCCGCCGTCACGGCCTCAGTCGTCGGCCCGCGTGCCACCGACGTCCGGGCCCATCACGGGGTCCGGCACGGGGACGTCGGTGGGGGCGTTGAGACACATCGTTCCCGGCGTGTCCTTGCACTGGCACTGGCGGAACTGGTAGTACCGCGGGTCGAAGTCGCTGACGAACGGTTCGACGAGGTCCGCGAGCACCGTCGAGAACCGGTCGTCGTCGTGTGGGACGGGCACGCGGTAGAAGTCGAGACCCAGTTCATCGGCTTCCTCTCGGAGTTCGACGTCGAGTTCGGACAGCGTCTCGCTCTGTTCGTGCATGAACGAGATGGGTTCGACGACCACGCGGTCGGCGTCCACGTCTTCGATGGCCTCCTCGACGTCGGGTTCGGTCCACGGGATGTCGCGGTTCTCGTGGTTCTGGAAGCCGACGGTGTAGGAGTCCAGGTCGAGCATCCGGCTCATCACCGAACACCACTCCTCGACGTAGGTGTCGTAGCGCGACCCCTGTTCGAGGTAGCGCACGGGCGTCCCGTGGACCGAGAAGACGAGTTCCGTCCCGGAGTCCTGCAGGTCGAGACCCTCGCCCTCGACGAACGAGCGGACGTTGTCGGCACGCATCCGGTTGTACAGCGGGTGCTTGTGCCAGCCGGTGAGTTCCTCGTACGTCACGTCCCAGTCGCGGTTCTCGACGGACGACCGGAGTCGCTCGAGCGATGCGACCGTCGTGGTCTGTCCACACAGCGGGTACACCGGCAGGCCGACGATGCGGTCCACGCCGTCCTCGTGGGCCGCCGCGACGGCGTCGTCGATGAGTGGCTCCGTGAACTGGAAGCCGTTGTAGGTAGTCACGTCGTAGCCGCGGGCCTGCAGTTCGGCCTCGAGGCGGTCGGCCTGTGCGGTCGCCTGCGGGTTCAGCGGCGATCCACCGCCCATCGTCTCGTACTCCTCGATGAGACCCGGTGCCCGCCGCCGCGCGAGTTGCCGCGAGCGCTCGCGGGCGTCGGCCTCGTCGTCGGCGTCGAGGTCGGCGTTGTCCATGAAGATGCGTTCGAGGAAGTCGGTGACGACCTCGCGGTCCGGCTCAGACGGCTCTCCGAAGTTCAACACGACGACGCCAGTTGTCATGGACGACGGTTGGGGAAGCCCGTGGTTAAGCCTTGCTTCGACGCCCGCGAGCGGGGAATCAGCCCGACAGACCGGCAGACGGAGGCCAACCCAACAACTCTTTATTTACGAGTTGTGAAGACCGACCGATGGCAACGGGACCGTCCGGCGAGCGCTCGCGGGCTCGCGACCCCGAAGGGGAGCCGCCGCTCGCGGAGTTCGGTCCCGGGACGAACGTGCTCCTCGCCGGTCCCCCGCTCATCGGGAAGTACGACCTCATGCTCGAGACGCTCGCCCACGGGACCGAACGGGACGAGGGCAGCGTGGTCGTGGCCACGCGAGACGACGAGCGAGCCGTCCTCGAGGACTACGAGCGCGTCTCGCCGGGCTTCGACCGCTCCCGTGTCGGCATCGTGGAGTGTGTCTCCGGCCAGCGTGGCGAGGGCACCGAGTACGAGGGCGAGGCACTCGTCCGCCGGGCGTCGTCGCCCGCCGACCTCACCGGCGTCGGTATCGGTGCCTCCGAGTTGATGAACGACCTCTACGAGGGCGGTGCCTCGGGCATCCGTCTCGGTATCGACTCGCTCTCGACGCTGTTACTGTACACCGAGTTCGACCGCCTCGCTCGCTTCCTGCACGTCCTCTCCGGGCGGGTGGACCGCGCCGACGGTATCGGGGTGTTCGTCATCAACCCCAACTCCCTAGACGCTGCCCAGTTCGACCAGTTGAAGACGCTGTTCGACGGCTTGGTCGAACTTCGCGAGCGGGACGGCCGCCGCGAGATACGCGTCCGCGGCCTCCCCGACCACAGTCCGGAGTGGCGTCCGTACGGCCCCGCTCCCGACGGCGACTGACTGCTGTTTCACGCCGGTCGCCCGACGGCGACGGGTCGCCGAGGGCTACAGTTCGCCCTCGCGAGCCATCTCCCGTACCGCCTCGGCACGCTCGCGGACGTCGGCGAGGTCGCCGGCCTCCCGCTTGTCGTCCACGTGACTGTACACGAGTCCCATCCGGTGGTTCGACCGGAGGTCGTCCTCGTTGCGGGCGAGGAAGTCCCAGTAGAGGGCGTTGAACGGGCAGGCTCCCTCGCCGGTCGTCTTGGTGTGGTAGTACTGGCAGTTACCGCAGTGGTCGCTCATCCGGTTGACGTAGTTCGCCGAGGCGGCGTACGGCTTCGTCGCGAAGACGCCGTCCCCGTACAGTCCCATCTCGACGACGTTCGGCGTCGTCACCCAGTGGTAGGCGTCCACGTAGGCGTAGTGGAACCACTCGTTGACTTGGTCGGGTTCGACGCCGTAGATGAGCGCGAAGTTCGACAGGAGCATCAGCCGCTGGATGTGGTGGGCGTATCCACGCTCCCAGACGGTACCGACGGCCTCCTCCATGCAGCGCATGTCCGTCTCGCCCGTGGTGTACAGCGGCGGGAGGTCCTCGTCGGCACCCAGCTGGTTGGCCGTCGCGAGGTCGGGCATCGCCGCCTCGTAGGCGTGACGCATGAACTCCCGCCAGCCGATGACCTGCCGGAGGAACCCCTCGACGCTGTTCAGCGGGAGGTCACGCTCCGCGTGGGCGTCGAGAACCGTCTCGACCACCTCACGCGGATGGAGGAGGCCGACGTTCA
Organism: uncultured Halobacteriales archaeon; assembly: GCA_964512525.1. Classification (GTDB taxonomy): domain Archaea; phylum Halobacteriota; class Halobacteria; order Halobacteriales; family SW-7-71-33; genus SW-7-71-33. The sequence goes on along the minus strand of CAZEIO010000004.1, from coordinate 9,806 downwards.
GCGCCGCCGAGAGCAGGCCGTGGTTGAGCGCCCACTCGTCGTCCACCATCGCGTCCTGATAGGGGCCGAAGTCCACGAGGCGGTCTTCCACGAACGCCCGTAACGCCCGCACCGCCTGCCGCCGGGTGACCGGCCACGGGAACTCGTCGGGGTCGGCCGCGCCCCACGTCTCGAACTCCTCGTCCACCCACGCCATCGTCTCGCGGGTCAGGTCCCCGTGGTCGAACGACGGCGGGTCGGGAAACTCGTAGTCATCGGGCGGAGTCTGCTGGTTCTGGTCGTCGTAGTTCCACTCGCCGCCGACGGGGTCGTCGCCGTCCATCAGGTATCCCGTCTTCCGGCGCATGAAACGGTAGAAGTCCTCGTGACGGTATCGGTCGGCGTCCTCGGGCGCCCACTCGCGGAACTCCGACCGCGAACAGAGAAAGAGGTCGTTCTGGACGACGGTGAGGTCGCCGCCGGCGTCGGCGACCAGTTCTTCGAACCGGTCGGCAGCACCGTGACTCGGCGGCCGCATCAGGACGAGTTCGTCGTCCGGGTGGTCCTCGAAGTGCGCCGCCAGTCCCTCGCCGAACGTGTCGGCCTGGCGGTAGTGAACGGTGCGACCGTCGGCCTGGAGTCGGTCACGAAAGTGCCGCATCGCGGCGAAAACGAGCGTCAACTTGTGCGGGTGGTACGGCATCCGGCGAGCGAAGTCGTGTGCCTCTATCATGAGCACCGACTCGTCGCGTCGCGAGAGCGGCCCGGCCGACCGGTGCAACTGGTCGCCGAGCACCAGTATCGTCATGGGATCGTGGAGGGGTTCGAGAGTCAAAAGCGGCCGGTTGCCTCAGTTCGTCAGCCGGTAGCGGTAGCGCCGGAGCGCCCGTCGAGCGACGGGAAGCAGCTGCCCGACGGTAAGCATCAGTACCATCGTCGCGATGGGGACGACGACGTAGACGAGGAGGTCGAAAGCAAGACTCGAGGCGGCCACCGCACCCGAGACGACCAGCCCCGCAGTCGGGGTCACGGCACCGACGACGTACAGGTACGACGGCTGCCAGCCCTTCCGGTAGCGGCGCGTCCACCGGACCAGAAAGAGGTACACGGAGGGAAGCGCCGCGACGCCAAGGAGTGCAACGGCGCCCATCGGCGTCACGCCGCCGGCGTTCGTCGCCCCCAGCATCGCCGCCAGCCCCTCGATGCCGTAGCGCGACTCGAACACCGCCGGTGAGAGCCCTCGCGTCGCGACGGCGTCGATCAGCCGTTCGAAGCCAGCCTCGTTCGCGAGGTAGTACATCGCGAGGGTCACCGCGTACAGTCCGTCGGCGACGAGGACCAGCGGCCAGCCCACCAGCCACCCCGTGACCGAGTGGAGTCGCTCGCGCACCGTCGGACCGTCGGCGCCCGGCGTCTCGTCGGTGTACCGCTCGGTCGCCGACGGCCGTGACGGCGTCGGTCCGCCGGGGTCGGGCGCCGTCTTCGGCCCGCGTGCGGTGCCGGCACCAGACGCCGTCGGCGACTTCTGGACGTTCGGGTCGTCGTCCAGAACTGCCCCACTCTCCTCGACGAAGCCGCCCGGGGCCGCGCTCGCGTCGAGGTCCACGGTCACGTCCGCCGTCCGGTCGGCGTCGGCCACCTCGTCGTCGAAGCCGAGGTCCTCGTCGAGGTCGAAGTCGATGTCGAACTCCTCCTCGACGTCTTCGGCGTCGCTCCAGGGGACGTCCTCGGACACGTCGTCTCCCTCCGCCGCGGTCGAGGCGGTCCTGTCGTGGGTGGTCGTGGTGTCGCGGTCCCGCCCGCGACGGCCGGCCGTGGCCCGGTCGGCGTCGTCGGTGTCCGTCGAGCGTGTGCCGCCACCGGCGGCGGTATCCCACGCCTTCGTCGAGGGGATACCGCTCGTTCGCTCGGCGACGTACTCCTCGTGACCGAGGCGGTCGTACGCCTCACGCTCCTTCGGGTCCGCGAGGACTTCGTACGCCGTCTTCAGCGTCATGAACTGCGCCGGAGCGCGCGGGTCGTCGTTGAGGTCCGGGTGGTACTCGCGGACCTGCCGGCGGAAGGCGCGCCGGATATCCTCCGCCGCCGCCTCGCGGGAGACGCCGAGGAGCTCGTAGAAGTCCATCCGGTCGGTCACGCGTTATCGGCGAGATAGACACCCAGGCTTATAATCTCCCCGGCAGAACTACCGAAATTCCGAGAGGCGAGACTGACCGAGGTCGCCGCCCTCGGGCGACCGCTCGCCGTTTCGCTCCACCGCGGCGTCCTCGGCGCCCGCCTCGAAGCCGTCCAGCGTGACCTGTTCGCCGTCCGGGAAGCCAAGATTCGAGACGCGAACGCCCACCTTCCGCACCTCGGCGTCGGCGAACTCCGCGAACAGTTCGAGGGCGACCTCCTCGACGAGGGGGGCGTCCGCGACGGCGCCCGGCAGCGACCGCTCGCGGGTGTTCACCTCGAAGGGAGGTTCGACCGCCTTCACGCCGATGGTCCGGTAAACGGCACCCTCCCGTTCGGCGCGGTCGGCCACGGCACGTGCGAGGGTCCGCACTCGCTCGCGCTTCCGGTCGGCGTCCGTGACGGCCTCCGCGAACGCCGACTCCCGCGAGAGACTCTTCGGACGGCCCCGAGGCGTCACCTCGCGGTCGTCGCGACCGCGGGCTCGCCGGACCATCTCGCGGCCCCGGTCGCCGAAGACGTCGGCGAGGTCACCCGCCGGCGTATCGGCGAGGTCGCCGGCTGTCTCGATGTCCATCCCGCGGAGCCGACGGGCCCGGACCGGGCCGACGCCGTGGACGGCCTCGACCGGCATGGGGGCGAAGAAGTCTCGCACCTCGCCGGGCCGGACGACCACGAGACCGTCGGGCTTGTCGTGGTCGCTGGCCACCTTCGCGGCGCTCATCGTCGGCGCGACGCCGACGCTCGCCACGACGCCCACCTCGCGCTCGATGCGGTCTTTCACGTGTCGTCCGAACCCCTCCGCGACGGACCAGTCTGTCCGTTCAGTCACGTCGAGGTAGGCCTCGTCGATGCTCACCCGGCGAACGACGTCCGCACACTCCTCGAGGATCCCCATGACCCGCTCGCTGACGGCCTCGTAGTGGTCCATGTCCACGGGGACGTAGTGTGCGGCCGGTTCGCCGGGGGCGGCGTCCTCGACGCGGGGCAGCGACTCTAACGCCGTCGAGATGGCCTGTGCGGACTCGATGCCGTACTCGCGGGCCTCGTAACTGGCCGTCGCGACGGCACCGCCGTCGCCTCCCGGTTCGTACCCCATGCCGACGACGACGGGGACGTCCTCGAGGTCGGGGTCGCGCAGTCGCTCGCAGGCGGCGTAGAAGCAGTCCATGTCCACGTGGACGACGATTCGGTCCTCGGGGTCGGGCGCTCCCGGGAGCCGCGGCCCGGCCATGTCAGCGTGTGAGTGGCGAGCGCGATTAAAGCCCGCGGGACCGGGACGAAAGTGGAACGACGGGGTGTGTGGGCGAACAGGCGACACGTGGACGATGACGGGGACGGCGCGTCGCACTCCGGCCCGGACCGACCCCCGTGGCGGTCAGCGCACGGGTGGTCGTGACCCCGGCATCCGTAATGAATCCCGGGACGGCACGAACGCGCACAGTTTTTGTCGTGGAACTCGTTGAAACGTCCATGTCACAGGAAGGCCGACAGGAGCGACGGCAGGAGGGGACTGACGAGGGGGCCACGACGGCGGACCCGTTGGCGTGGACCCGCGACCACACGCCGCTGTTGCAGTCGTACGCCGAGGAGGCCAGCCGCGAGCGACCGTTCGACGGCCTCACCGTCGCCGTCGCGTCGCACCTAGAGCCGAAGACTGGCGTCTTCATCGAGACGGTCCGGGCGGCCGGCGCCGAGGTCATCTTCGCGCCCTCGGAGCCACAGTCCACCCACGGCGACGTGGTGAACTTCCTCGACGGCCGCGACGGCTTCGAATCGTTCGCCCGCGAGGGCATGACCGACGAGGAGTTCGAGGCCGCACAGCACCGCCTCCTCGAGCGCGAACCCGACGTCGTCCTCGACGACGGCTGTGAACTCATCGCGAAGGTCCACGCCGACCACCCCGAGATCGCCCGCGAGGTCATCGCCGGCGCCGAACAGACGACCGCCGGCGTCACCCGCCTGCGGGCCATGGCCCGCGAGGGCGTCCTCGAGTTCCCCGCCTACGCGGTGAACGACACGCCCATGAAACACTACTTCGACAACGTCCACGGAACCGGGGAGTCGGCGCTGGCGAACATCATGATATCGACGAACGCGATGATAGCCGGCAAGACGGCCGTCGTCGCGGGGTACGGCTACGTCGGCCGTGGCGTCGCCCAGAAACTCCGCTCGCTCGGCGCCAACACCGTCGTCACCGAGGTAGATCCACGTCGCGCCCTGCAGGCCCACATGGACGGCCACCGGGTGACGAACATGGGAGACGCCGCGACCGAGGGGGACCTGTTCGTCACCGCGACGGGCAACCGTGACGTCATCCGCCGCGAGCACTTCGAGCGGATGGACTCCGGGGCGAAACTGGCGAACGCCGGGCACTTCGACGTGGAAATCGTCGTTGACGATCTCGAGTCGATGGCCGACCGCACGTCGTCGCCGCGGGAGGGCGTCACCCGCTACCACCTGCCCGACGGCCGGCACCTCGACCTCCTCGCGGAGGGCCGACTCGTCAACCTCACCGGCCCGTACAGCCAGGGCCACCCGGCTGAGGTCATCGACACCACCTTCGCGTCGATGTTCGTCGCCGCACGGGACCTCGTGGAGCGACACCGCGAACTCGAGGCCGACGTGTACGACGTGCCCGACCGCCTCGACCGCGAGGTGGCGGAGCGCAAACTGGAGACGCTGGGCGTCGAGATAGAGACACAGACAGAGTCACAGGCGGCCTACGCCGAGGACTGGCGCCACGACGACAGCAGCTTCTGATCCCGCCCGGTCAAACGCTCCCGTACCCCGACAGCGAGAGGACGACGCTGCCGACCGTGAGCGCGAGACCGAACAGCGCGGTCGCCCAGTCCGCGCCGGAGAACGTCTGCCTGTCGTAGAAGGTTCGCTCGCCGCGGGTGTCGAACCCGCGAGCCTCGAGCGCCATCGACTGCGTCTGCACGTCCCGCACTGCACTCATCAGGACGGGCACGAGAAGCGGGACGTAGCTCCGTAGCCGCTCTATCGGGCCGCCACGACCGACCTCGTGTCCGCGGGCGGCCTGGGCCTGCCGGACCGTACTCGTCGCGCCGAGGAGCGTCGGGAACAGGCGGAGTGCCGTGCCCAGCGCGAAGCAGAAGGCGTAGGGAAAGCCGAGCGAGCGCAGGCCAGCCACTATCTCCTCGTTCGACGTGGTCGTGACGAACAGCAGTCCGCCGACGATGAACGCGGCGATGCGCTCGCTACGGCCCAGCGCGAACAGCAGTTCCCGCTCGGTCAGTCGGACGAAGAGGACGTCAGCGACGACCGGGCCACCCGGCGGCGTGAACGACGGCCAGACGACGAAGCCCACCAGAAAGAGCGCGGCGACGATGTACGATAGCCGGCGGAAGTTCTGCCAGCCGCCGACGAGGACCAGCGCCGCGAAGGAGACGACCAGCGGCACGCCCACCCACAGCGGGTGACCGAACACGTACGACGCGGTGAAGACGCCGACGACGAGTGCGAGTTTCGACCGCGCCGTCAGCCGGTGGAGGACGGTGTCGCGGTCAACGTACAGGGAGGGAGAACTGCTCACCGGCGGTCACCCCGGTCTCTCCGGGCCGCTCCCGGGTCCGACCCGGTGTCGGGGTCGGGGTCGGCGCCGGTCGCCCGTCCGACGCCGCCGTCCGTCTCGGCGTCTGCGGCGGGTTCGGCCGGCGCGTCGGACGCGTCGCCGCCGAGTCCCGCGACCAGTTCGTCCACCGACAGCGCCGGCAGGGCGTCCCCGGGACCGAGTGCCCGCGCGAGACCGTTCGAGAGCGCGACCGCCTGCGGCGAGCGCAACTGCCACTCGGCGAGCGCCGTCTCGTCGGCGAACAGTTCGCGAGTCGTGCGGTCGGCCACCTTCCGGCCGTCCTGCATGACGACGGTCCGGGGCGCGTAGGTCGCCACCGTCTCCATGCTGTGCGTGACCATCACGACGGTGACGTCCTCCTCGCGGTTGAGGCGGGCCACGAGGTCCATGAACGTCGTCTGCTGGGCGGCGTCGAGACCGGTCGTCGGCTCGTCGAAGACGATGGCGTCCGGGTCCGTCGAGAGGACGCTCGCGAGCGCCACCCGCTGACGCTGGCCCTTCGACATCGCGAACGGGTCGGCGTCCTCGAGACCGTCGAGTTCGACCGTCTCGATGGCCTCGCGGACGCGCCGGTCGAGTTCGTCGCCGGAGAGCCCGAAGTTCTCCGGTCCGAAGCGCACCTCCTCCTCGACCGTCTCGGCGAACAGCTGGTGGTCGGGATTCTGGAAGACGAAGCCGACGGAACGGCCCACCTCGGCCATCGACAGGTTCGCGACCTCCCGTCCACGCCAGCGGGCGGACCCCTCGTCCGGGGTCAGCAGGCCGTTGAGGTGCTTCGCGAGCGTGGTCTTCCCGCTGCCGTTGTGGCCGAC
>CAZEIO010000004.1:0-3232 GCA_964512525.1 uncultured Halobacteriales archaeon | reverse complement strand
TCGCCCTCGCGGACGGTGAGGTCCACGCCGTCCACGGCACGGACCGTCTGCTGGTCCGTCTCGTACTCGTGGACGAGTCCCTCGAGTTCGAACAGCGGGTCGCCCGGGTCCGTACCGGTGTTCGCCGGAGCACCCGGGAGCGGCGACGACTGGCCGGCGGTCGCCGGCGGCGTCCACGCGAGGCCGGCGTCCTCGACGGCGGCGACGGCCTCGTCCACCGTCACCGGGAGGTCGTCGCGAGCCCAACCCAAGCGGTCGAACGTCTCCACCACTGGCGGCACCCGCACGCGGGCGGCCCGCAGTGCCTCGACGTCGGTGAACACCTCCCGCATCGGTCCAGAGCGGTACACCTGCCCGCCGCGGAGGAGGACGGCGCGGTCGGCAAGAAGCGCCGCCTCGATGTCGTGGGTGACCATCGTGATGGTGTGGGGACCGGCCCACCCCGTCGTCGCCGAGCGGTCGGCGAGGTTCCGCACGACCGACAGCACCTCCCGGCTCCCGCGCGGGTCGAGGTCGCTCGTTGGTTCGTCGAGGACGAGAAATTCCGGCCGGTTCGCGAGGACGCCCGCGAAGACGAGCCGCTGCTTCTGGCCGCCCGAGAGGGCGCTCGGGGCGCGTCGTCGCTCCAGGTCGGCGAGACCGGCAAGCGAGAGCGAGTCGAGAATGCGCTCGTCGATGTCCGCGGGGTCCACCGCGAGGTTCTCGGGACCGAAGGCGAGTTCGGCCTCGACGCTGGTGCCGAACAGCTGTGACTCGTAGTCTTGGAGGACCATCCCGACCACGTCCGCCATCTCCGGCACCCGCGAGTCGGGGACGGAGCGGTCGAGGACGTGCGCCTCGCCGGCGAACGAGCCGGTGAGGAAGTCCGGGACGATGCCGTTGAACGTGCGCAGTAGCGTGGACTTGCCGCCGCCACTCGCTCCCATGACGACGGTGAACGAGCCACGCGGAATCTCGAGGTCGAGACCGCGCAACACCGCGCCGCCCCGTTCGTCGGGGTCGGGCACTGGCCCGTCGGGTGGGGGAAACTCGTCGGGCGACGGCAGAGTCGCGCCACGCTCGTAGGCGAACACGACGTCGTCGAGCGTCGCGGCCGGGTCGGCGTCCTCGGTCATCTACTCGCCGGGAGGGGGTGGTGGGGGAACAATCTGACGACCCGCGCCGGTCAGTCGGACCGGCCCTCGGCGGTCGTCGAACGGGTGGCGGTCGAACTCGTGGTGTCGCCGACGATCTCGGAGAGCCGTTCGCCGGAGATGGCAGACATCCCGAGGATTGCGAAGAACGCGACGGCACCGAGAGCGATCTGCAGCGTGGAGCCGCCCTGACCGAAGGTGTCGCCGGTGCCCGCGAGGAAGCCGACACCCTGCACGCCGATGGAGACGGCGATGCCGGCGGCGACCCACATCAGCGAGACGGCCGTGAGGCCGTAGGCGACCGCCTGCTGGCGGCCGTGTCCCACCGACGGGAGGTCTTCCGAGCGCATCACGTCGGTGTACAGGAGGCCCATCGACTCGACGCGGGGGTACACGAGGTAGAGAAGTGGCGGACCGAGGACGACGACCGCGAGGAAGTTGTTGATGGTGATGATGGTGCCGAGCACCGAGAACGGGAACAGTCCGAGCACCTCGAGTCCCCAGGCGATGATGCCCGCGGTGACCGTCGAGGCGACGGCGGCGACGACGACGAACTCGAACAGCTGGCTGCCGGCCTTCTCGCGGAAGTCCGGGCGGACGCCCGAGGAGACGGGACCGAGATTGCCCCACAGTTTGTAGCCGACGAAGCCGAAGAAGAAGTTCCCGGCGAACCCGAAGGCGCTCCCGGGACCGAACGTCCCTCCGAAGATGTCGCCGATGAGGTTGCCGATGGCCGATCCCCACGCCGCCGCCGGGCCGAACATCACGCTGAAGATGACCGGGAAGACGTTTGCCGGCCGGACGCTCGTGACGCCCGGAATAATTGACAGTCCTTTGAAAGGTATGAGCACGGCGGCGTACACCGCTGCGGTTACCGCGACGAGCATGATCATCCGGGTGTCGCGCCACATCGTGAATATTTCACGCATGGATGAGAGTCGATATACCCAATTGTATATTAAACATTGTCATACGTAATCGAATTGATTATTCGAGGTAGAAACGTACGTCCGACGCACTCAGATTGGGGGCGGCGTGACGTCGTCGTCGGCGGCGTCGCGCCACGAGTGGGCCGGCGTCCAGTCGAGGTGGTCGGCCGCCTTCGCCGTCGAGTACGCCGCGTCGTCGCCCGACACCGTGCAGTCGGCCGGCAGGTCGCCGTAGAACTCCCGCATCAGCGCCCGGAGCGGACGCCCGAGGGCGTTGTCGTCCGCCACACAGTTGTACGCCTCGTGACCGGCGACGTCGGCCGCGAGGGCCGCGGCGACCAGTTCGGCAACGTCGCGAGCGTCAACGTACGACCAGTAGTTGCCAGCGCCGGCACTCAGGTCCTCGACGTAGTCCGGGTCGCGGCAGGGGTAGTCGCCCGGCGTCTGTATCCAGGAGGGCCGTATCGAGGCGACCGAGACGCCGTCGCGGCGGGCCACGGTCTTTCCTATCTCCTCGGTGACGACCTTCGAGAGACCGTAGGGGTCCTCGGGGCGGAGCGCGTGGTCTTCCGTGACGGGCAACTCGTCGGGCACCGGCGTCTCCGCGGCGAAAAAGAAGCCGTACGCGCCGTCCGAGGACGCCTGCACCACGTCGGCACCCACCCGCCCCGCCGCGGTGAGGACGTGGTGGGCCGCCAGCGTGTTGTTCCGGTACACGTCCACGCTCGGCCGCGTCCCGGCGACGGGGATGGCCGCCCAGTGGACCACCGCGTCGGGGTCGAGTTCGGTCACCGCGTCGAAGGTCGCGCCCGCGTCGGTCAGGTCGAGGGCGCGGTAGTCGGCGTCCGGGTGGCCCTCACCGGGCGCCGGATTCTCGCGGTCGAGAACCGTGACTGCGTGGTCCGCGGCGAGTCTGTCCACGACCCAGCGGCCGGTCTCGCCGCGACCGCCGGTGACGGTGACGTCCATACCACGACGCCGAGTGCAGGAACCATAGACGCTACGCTGCCGGAACCGGACGGGCAGGAGGGAGCGAGGAGTGCCGTCGGCAGAAATATAATTTATCCTACATGTATCCGAGGTCGCGCAGGCGCTCCATCAGGTCTTCCTTGTCCTGGGCGCGGCCGGCGCGTTCAGTCGTCGAGTCGAGGTCCTGCTGCCAGGCGGGCT
>CAZEIO010000003.1:13360-29017 GCA_964512525.1 uncultured Halobacteriales archaeon | reverse complement strand
CGCCCGCCTCGGTCGTCGCCGCGGCGCCGGCCGTCGTCGCCGCCGCGGCACGGGCGGTGGCGCCGGACTGCGAGCGTGCAGACGGCGGCCGGTACCCCCGGGCGCGGGCGACGACGCCGTCGGTCTCCGACGGAGCGGTGATGCCGCTGAGGCCGTACCAGTCCGTCGCGAGGTACACCGGCACGAGGAGGGCAGCGAGGTACGGGACGAGCGTCACCGGCGCGAGCGCCGGGTCGAGTCCCGCACCGAGCGTGCCAGCGTCGAGTGCCCGCCCGAGGAGGACCGAGCCGACGGCGACGCCGGCCCACAACGCCGCGAGGACGACCGCACCGACGGGGACCGATCCGGGACGGACGCCCGCGACCCGGCGGACGAGCGAGCGACCGTCGTGGAGGACCGACGCCGTCGTCGCCCCGACGCCGCGAACGACCCCGGCGTTGACTGGTCGCGTGGAGAGTCGCTTGAGGTTGCCGACCTGCCACCGCAGCGAGAAAAGCAGCGTGACGAGCGCGCCGACCCCGAGGAAGGCGGCGACGGCCGGTCGCGCGAGCGGCACCGGCTCGACGAGCCCTCTGAACGCGACGACTCCGACCCCGAGGTACGACAGCGCGGCCGCGAGCGGGAGCCAGCCGCGGCTGCCGACCGCGTACCCCACCACGAGTGCGACGCCGGTGGCGGCCGCCCCGGCGGCGTACGGACTCCCGATCCGGATACCAGCGCCGACCCCTGCTGCCCCACCGGCGACCACCGCCGCGAGCGTCCCGAGCGCCCGCAGTACGTTCATGTGCCCTTGTCACACGGCCAGCGAGTTAAACGCTACCGTCACCTCCACTCGAAGCGGTCCTGTCGGGCGACGAGCGGCGGCGTTCGCACACCCGTGAACTACCCCACCCTACTCGCTCACGGTGTTCGCTGCGTTGCTGCTTGAGCAAGGGGACTTAGCGCCTGAAACAGTTAATAGTCGCCGGCCGCTCGTCCGGGTATGGAACCACGCGACCTCTCCGGGCACGTCCCCTACGAGGCGGGCCGGGGGATCGAGGAGGTCGCCCGCGAACTCGGGCGCGACCCCGACGAGTTACTGAAGCTCGCCTCGAACGAGAATCCGCTCGGGCCGGCGCCGGCCGCGGTCGAGGCGATCCGGGAGTACGCGGGCCGGGTCCACCGCTACCCGACGGCCGCCCACGCCGACCTCCGCGTCGCCGTCGCCGACCGCTGGGACCTCACCCCCGAACAGGTGTGGCTCGGGGCGGGCGCCGACGGCGCCATCGACTACCTCTGCCGGGCGACACTCGACCCCGGCGACCGCGTTCTCCTGCCCGAACCGGGATTCGCCTACTACGGCATGAGTGCCCGCTACCACCACGGGACGGCGGCCACCTACGCGCTCGACGGTCCGGACTTCGAACAGGGTGCCGACGCCGTCCTCTCTGCCTACGACGGCGAGCGGGTGGTCTTTCTCACCGCGCCACACTCGCCGACCGGCACCAACCTCACCCTCGCGGACGTGGCCCGGGTGGCCGAGGCGACTGACGACGACACGCTGGTCGTCGTTGACGAGGCCTACGGCGAGTACGCACCGCAGCCGAGCGCCGCCCCGTTCGTCGGCGGCGACGCCCGGCACCTCCCCGTCGCTGCCGACCCCTTCGCCGACGCCGTCGGCACCCCGGAGGTGACCGAACGCGACGACGTGGCCGTCCTCCGGACGTTCTCGAAGGCCTACGGTCTCGCCGGCCTTCGCGCCGGCTACGCGCTCGTTCCAGAACCGTGGGCCGGCGCGTACGCCGCCATCAACACGCCGTTCGCCGTGAACGAACTCGCCTGCCGCGCCGCGCTGGCGGCCGTCGAGGACCCCGACCACGTCCGGCGCTCCGTCGAGACTGCCGTCACGGCGCGCCGCGAGATGCGCGAGCGTATCCGGGCACCCGTCGTCGAGAGCGAGGCCAACTTCGTCCTCGTCGAGGTCGGGGACGCCGCGGCGGTCGCGGGGGCCACGAAGCGACGCGGCGTCATCGTCCGCGACTGTACGAGTTTCGGTCTCCCGGACCACGTCCGCGTGACCTGTGGGACGCCCGCAGAGACCGACCGCGCGGTCGAGGCCATCAACGCTGCCCTCGCCGAGGTCGAGTCTCGCCCGACCTGATGTCTCGAGTGCCATGACCGACCGAGACACGTCCGACGAGGATCGTCCCGTCGCGTCCCGCGTCGCCGTCACCGGTACGCCCGGCACGGGCAAGACCACTGCCGTCGAGCTGGTCGAGACGGACCTCAGTGTCTTCCACCTCAACGAGTGGGTCGCCGAACGCGACCTCTTCGCCGGCCACGACGAGGAGCGAGACACCCGTATCGTGGACGTGGCGGCCGCCCGCGAGCGGTTTCCGGCGACCGACTACCTCGTCGAGTCCCACCTCGCCCACCACCTGCCGGCCGACCGCGTCGTCGTCCTGCGGTGTCACCCGGCGACGGTCCGGGAGCGGCTCCTGGCTCGCGGCGAGTCGCCCGCGACCGCCGACGAGAACGCGGAGAGCGAGGCGCTGGACGTCGTCCTCGGCGAGGCCGTCGAGCGACACGGTCGCGACGCCGTCTTCGAGGTCGAGACGACCGACCGCGACCCGGCGGCGGTCGCCGACGAGATAGCGGCCGTAGTCGCGGGCGACCGCGACCCGAGCGCCGGCACCGTCTCCTACGTGGACTACCTCGCATGACCGGGCGGACAAAATCGTCGTCGGACGGTCGGGAGCGCGACCACGGACGCGAACGCCGGCACGGGCGCGACGGGGGCGGAGGGCACCGGTGACGCTCGACCGCCTGCGGCCGCTGGCCGACCGCGTCCTCGCGCCGTGGGTCGCCGGCTTCGACCGTCTCGGGATGTCGCCCGACGGCGTCAGCGTCGTCGCCTTCCTCACGGCCGTCGCGGCGGCGGGCTGTCTCGCTCTCGGACCGTCGAACCCAGCGTGGTACGTCGCCGGCGGCGTCCTCGTCGCGCTGAACGGCGCTCTCGACCTCGTTGACGGCGCCCTCGCCCGCCGACAGGGGGTGGACTCGCCGGGAGGTGACCTCCTCGATCACGTCCTCGACCGCTACGCCGACGTGGCCGTCGTCGCCGGTCTGGCGGCCGGCGTCGAGGCCTACGCGCTCGGGTTCGCGGCCGTCACCGGCGTGTTGCTCACCTCGTACCTCGGCACGCAGGTCGAGGCCGTCGGTCTCGACCGCGAGTACGGCGGCCTCCTCGGCCGTGCGGACCGTCTCGTCCTCGTCGCCGTCGTCGCCGTCGCGACGGCTGCACTCGACTACGCCAGTCTCGCCCCCACCGCCGGGGGTCTCGGCCCGGTCGAGTGGCTCCTCGTCGTCTTCGCCGTCGTGGGCCACCTGACTGCGGTCCAGCGCTTTCTCGGCGCGTGGCGGGACCTCACCTGACCCGGCCCGGAGAGCAGAGACTTTCCCTCGCGCGGCCGACCGACCGCCATGCACGTCCACGTGAACGCGGCGACGAGCGTCGATGGGAAACTCTCGACCCGTCGCCGGGAGCAGGTCGCCATCTCCGGCTCCGACGACTTCGACCGCGTTGACCGCATCCGCGCCGCCGCCGACGCGGTCGTGGTCGGCGTCGGCACCGTCCTCGCGGACGACCCCGGTCTGACGGTGAAGTCCGCGGACCGGCGCGCCGAGCGGACGGCCCGCGACGAGCCGCCCAACCCCGCCCGCGTCGTCGCCGACTCCCGCCTGCGGACGCCCGACGGCGCGGAGGTACTCGACGACGCCGCCCACGCGTACCTCCTCGCGAGCGAGGCCGCGCCCGCAGAGCGGGTGGCCGCCCTCCGCGAGCGCGACGGGGTGACCGTCGTCATCGCCGGCGAGGAGCGCGTGGCCCTGTCGGCGGCGTTCGAGACACTCGCGGCCGACGGCGTAACCGACCTGATGGTCGAGGGGGGTGGCGAACTCATCGCGTCGCTGTTCGCCGCTGACCTCGTGGACGAACTCACGCTGTTCGTCGGCTCGGTCGTGATCGGTGGCCGCGACGCCCCGACGCTCGTCGACGGCGAGGGGTTCGCGGAACCGGGGACCTTCCCGCGGCTGACGCTGCGGGGCGTGGACCGACTCGACGACGGCGTGGTGCTGTCCTACGACGTGCCGTAGGGCGGGTCGCTACCGCTCCGCGGCCGCCGCGAACCGCTCTGCGGCCTCGGCGACGGTCAGGCCGTCCGCGAGCGTCCGCGCCGCCGACCCCTCGGGCGGGAACGCGTCGTCGTCAGGGGGGTCCCTGACGACCTCGCCGAGGGCGGCCGCCACCCGGTCGGGGTTCGACACCGAATCGGGGTCGCCGGCGAGCAACGAGTAGGCGAGGGCGGCGTCCTCCCGCACCGCCGGCGGTCCGGCGTCGAGGGCCGTCCACAGCGCCGCCCGGGTCGCCGAGAGGTCGGCCCCGGCCGCGAGGAGGGCACCGGCGTCGATGGTGACCTGCCGGTGGACGGCGTGGTCCCAGTCGTCCACCGCGGCCGCGCAGACGGCGTCGAGACGGTCGGCCGCCGCCGAGTCGGGGCGCTCGACCACGACGAACCGCAGGGTGCGAAGTGCCCGCGCCGCGAGTTCGTCGTCCTCGACCGCCGGCAGGGCGTCGGCGAGGGCGACCGCCGCCCGCTCCGGCACCGAGGTCGGGTCACCACCCGAGCGGTCGGCGGCGTCCACGCCGGGCACCGTGCCACGCGCGAGGGCACCGAGGGCCTCGACCGCGAGTGCCCGCCTCTCTCCGTCGCCGTCGCCGTCGCGGACGGCCGTCGCGAGCGTCGCGAGGTCCGCTTCGCTCGCCGCCTCGTCGGCGGGCAACGTGCGGGCGCGGTTCCGCAGACGGCGGACTCGACGCTCGCGCAGCCACCCGCGGATCACGTCAGTCGTCGGCGGTCGCGGCCTCGCTCTCCTCGCTCGCGACGGCCGGCGCCTCGTCCTCGAGGTACACGTCGGCGTCCATCGCCGCCTTGCAGCCCATGCCGGCGGCGGTGACCGCCTGCTGGTAGTGGTAGTCCACCACGTCGCCGGCACCGAAGATGCCCTCGACGTCCGTCCGGGTCTGGCCGCCGCCCTTGCCGCCCTCGGTGTGAATGTAGCCGGCCTCGTCGAGTTCGACGCCCGTGTCCGCGAGGTACTCCGTGTTCGGCGTGTGGCCGATGGCGAGGAACACGGCACCGACGTCGAGGTCGAGTGACTCCACCTCGTCGGCGCGGTCCGAGTCGAGTTTCTCCTTCGGGTGGCCGTCGGGGTGGCGCACGAGACTCGCGTGGTCCACGCCGTCCTCGCGGCTGCCGTGGACCTCGACGAGTTCCGTGTTCCGCAGTATCTCTATCTCGCCTTCGTCGACCTTGGCCTGGACCTTCTCGATCCAGTAGTCCTCGGCGCGGAACTCCTCGCGACGGTGGGCGACGTACACCTTCGAGGCGAACTTCGTCAGGAAGTGCGCCTCCTCCATCGCGGCGTCGCCGCCGCCGACCACGAGCATGTCCTCGTCGCGGAAGAAGGCGCCGTCACAGGTTGCACACGTCGAGACGCCGTAGCCCATCAGTTCGTCCTCGCCGGGAACGCCGAGCGTGCGGGCACTCGCCCCCGAGGCGGCGATGACC
Organism: uncultured Halobacteriales archaeon; assembly: GCA_964512525.1. Taxonomy (GTDB): domain Archaea; phylum Halobacteriota; class Halobacteria; order Halobacteriales; family SW-7-71-33; genus SW-7-71-33. The sequence goes on along the minus strand of CAZEIO010000003.1, from coordinate 23,408 downwards.
GCGTCGGCGGTGTAGACGTCGCCCGAGCGGAGCTCGACCCGGAACGGCCGCGTGGCGTCGTCCACCGACTCGACGATGCCGTTCATCGTCTCCGCGCCGAACTTCCGGGCCTGGTCTTTCATCTTGTTTATCAGTTCGGGACCGCCGATGCCCTCCGGGAAGCCGGGGTAGTTGTCCACCTCCGAGGTGAGCGTGAGTTGCCCGCCCGGTTCGTCGCCCTCGATCACCAGCGGGTCGTTGTTCGACCGCGCGGCGTAGATGGCCGCCGTCAGTCCCGCGATTCCCGTGCCGGCGATTATCAGCCGCCGGTGCTCGCCGTCGCCCTCGGGGGACGGCGCCGCACCGCCCGACGTCGGTGTCTCTGCCATGTGTTTTGAATCGACGCCTGCGCCGTATTTACTTTGCGCCCTCGTTCGTTCGCGTCGCCCGACCGGCACGCCGGGACGCCGCACCGCCGGCCGTGCGGACGCTTATTACGCCGGCTCGCCTACCGGAGCCATGCCCGAGGAAGTCCTCTTCGAGTCCGAACAGCACCAGTCCCGCGCCGACGTGGCCGCGTACCTCCGCCGCGTCGCGGACAGGCTGGACGGCGACGGCGACCTCACCCTCACGGCGGGCGGCGAGAGCGTGACGATGACGCCGCCCGAGAGGGTGGAGTTCGAGGTGAAGGCAGAGCGCGAGGGACCGACCGACGGGCCCGGCGAGTTGAGCGTCGAGTTCGAACTCGAGTGGCCGGAGGGCGCGGACGGCGGCGAGGGTGCGGACGGCGGGGAGCTTCGGATCGAGTAGCAGCCAGCGACTGCGCTACGTCGGCGGGTCGTAGTGCCGTCTGGCGTGGCAGTTCGCACAGAGCGGCACGCACTTCTCGATTTCCTCGCGAATGCGGTCGCGAGAGTACCCGTCGTTGACCATTCTGGAGACACCGAGAGTCTTGTCGTCGTTCGGGTGGTGAAACTCGAGGCAGGCGGGATCTCCCTCGCCACAGTCGGTGCAGTCGAACTCGTCTCGTTTCAGTTCGTGGAACCACCGTTTGATCCCGTCTATTCGGCGGTTCGCACGCTCTACTTCGAGCGCGCGATGCTCGTAGTACCATCGTTGTCGGGGTGTGAGGTCGTACCAGTCTTTCTCGTCCGGGAGGTTGACGTCGTCGGGCTTCGGTCGGATTTCGTTTCCGTGCCGGTCCTCGGAGGCCCCTGGGCTCAGCGTGTCTAGACCGGCCTGCTCTTTTGCATCGTTCCACGAGTCGAACAGTCGCATGATCGTCGTCGCAGACGGCAGTACGTCGAGACTCTCGTACTGATTCCTGGACGGTGTCTCGCCGAGTCGATCCCTCGCCTCACGGAGCGCCTCGAGGCATTCTTCCTCGGTGATTGTCATACATTGTCTGCCTCGCTGTCGTACAAAAACCTGTAGAAATGTCAGTGCTCCGTCAGGGATTTGAACCCCGGTCGCGAGCTCGAAAGGCTCGCATGATTGGCCGGACTACACCAACGGAGCCTACTCCCGCGTAACCCCGAGACGTTCCTAAACCTTGCGTCTGCGTGCCGTGGCCGGGCCCGCGACCACAACGCCTTACCGACCGCCACGCGACGGGCCGGCATGCGACAGGTCAGGTTCCGTGATCCATCGGGTGCGACTCGCGTCGGCGAGTGGACCGACAGCGGCGTCGTGGTGGACGACCGCTCGTACGACCACGACGACGTGACGATGCTGCCGCCCTGCGAGCCGTCGAAGGTGGTCTGCGTCGGGCGCAACTACGTCGCCCACGCCGAGGAACACGACGCGGACGTCCCCGACCGGCCGATGCTCTTCCTGAAGCCGCCGAGTGCCGTCGCCGCCCACGGCGCCACGGTGGAACTACCGACGGGCGTGGCCGGCAAGCAGGTGGAACACGAGGTGGAACTCGGAGCGGTCGTCGGCGAACAGTGTCGGGACGTGCCGCCGGCCGAGGCCGAGTCGGTGCTGGCGGGGTACACCGTCGTGAACGACCTCTCGAACCGCGACGACCAGCGCCGCGAGTCGAACTGGGTGCGCGGCAAGGGGTTCGACGGGGCCGCGCCCGTCGGCCCCGTCGTCGCGACGCCCGATGAGGTGCCGGCCGACGCCGAACTGGAGTGTCGCGTGAACGGCGAGCGGCGACAGCGCGCGACGCGGGACCAGATGGTGTTCTCCGTGGCCGACCTCGTCGCCGAGGTGTCCCGCTTCCTGACGCTCGAGCCGGGTGACGTCATCGCGACGGGGACGCCCGAGGGCGTCGGCCCCGTCGAGGACGGCGACCGGGTGACGCTGTCGGTCGAGGGGGTGGGGACGCTCGAACACACCGTCTCGATGCCGTAGTCGGCGGCGAGGGGGCGGACGCGGTGGGCCGCCGTTCGCTCACTCTCCGCGCTCGAAGTGGGTCTCGAGTTCCGCGACGACGGTGTCGAGGGCGTCCTCGAGGGGGGAGTGTCCACAGTCCGGGATCGTCACGAGGTCGGCGTCGAGGTCAGCGACGACGCGGTTGACCATCTCGCGGGAGACGACGAGGTCGTCGTCGCCGTGGAGGACGAGCGTCGGTGCCACGACGTCGTCAACCCGGCCGGTCCCCTCGGTGACGCCGTTGTGCTCGTGGGAGAGGTTGAACCGGGTCAGCGCGTAGTCGAAGTCCACGAGGTTGCGCTGGGCGAGGATGGCCTCCTCGAGGTAGCGGTCGTACCGCTCCGCCTCGGGCCGGTCGTTGACGTAGATGAGGTCGTTCCAGATGGCCCGCATCGTCGCGGCGTCGCCGGTCTCCTGGGCCCGCTTCACCGGCGCGACCTGCACCGGGTCGGCGGCGATCTCCTCGCGGGTGGTCAGCAGTTCGTCGGTGGGCTGGCCCGACTCGTCCTTGCGGTAGATCGGGTAGCCCTGCGTGGACATCGGCGCGATCAGGCCCAGTCGCCGGACGTCGTCGGGGTGTTCGGCGGCGTACAGCATCGCCACGCCCGCGCCGGCGGACCAGCCGACGAGGTGAAACGGCGTCGAGACGTCGGCCACCGCGACCCAGCCGTGGACGTCGGCCACGAGGTCCCCGAAGGAGTCGATCCGTTCCTCGTACGACGAGTCGCCGAAGCCCCGCAGGTCCGGCGCGTAGCAGTCGTAGCGGTCGTCCAGGGCGTCCACCAGCACGTCGAACTGCAGCGAGGAACTCATGTTGCCGTGGACGAGGACCACCGGCACGTCGCCGCCCGGTCGGTGCCGGTACGCGATCGTCTCGCCGTCCACGGCGACCGAGGACCGTCGGAGGTCGCCGCCGTCGGTGCACACGCGCCGCCCGGTGTCTCCGCACATGGTCTCCGGATCGGACCCAGCGGTCAAAGGGCCGTCGCCGATGACAAGTCATAACTTTAGGCTGGCCTAAAGCGCGGTCGATGCGACTGACGCGCCGGGACGCGCTCGCGGCCCTCGCGACCGCCGGCGTCACGAGTGCGGCGGGGTGTGTGGGCCGCGAGGCGGACGGCATCGTCGAGTCGGCGACGGCGACGCTCGTCGCGAGTGCGGCGGTGGTGTACCCCAGCGAGGTCGCGGACCACGAGTCGTTCGTCCGCACCTACGTCGAGGGGCGGACCAGCAAGGACCCGGAGCGACGGCGCGGCATCGAGACGACGACGGCGGCCCTGAACGACGCCGCGACGGCCTGGTACGACGACCGACTGCCGGCGCTGTCGGTCGGACGGCGCGAGGCGGTCCTTCGGGAGGTGGGCGCCGACACGGCCGACCCGGACCCGTCGGACGACGCACCGCTCGCCGACCGGGTGCGCTTCTACGTCGTGAACGAACTGCTGTACGCCCTCTACACCTCGCCGGCGGGCGGCCGGCTGGCGGGCGTGGAGAATCCCGTCGGTCATCCCGGCGGCGTGACGAGTTACCGGCAGGGGCCCGACCCGTGACCGTGGACCGCACGCCGGGCGAGCGAACGGACGTCTGCGTCGTCGGCGCGGGACCGGCGGGGGCGCTCGTCGGTCGTGACCTCGCCGTGGCCGGCCACGACGTCGTCGTCCTCGAGGCCGGCCCGCGCTTCGACGCCGACCGCGCCGAGCGCGAGCGAAGACAGGAGCGACACCTCCGGCCCGGCGACCGCCGCGGGCCGTGGGCCGGGGAGGCCGGCGACGCTGGCACTGGCGACTACCCGCTAGACGCCACCCGCGTCAGGGGCGTCGGCGGGACCACGCTCGCGTGGCAGGGCATCGCGCCACGACTGCGCGAGTCCGACTTTCGCCTCGAGTCCACGTACGGCTACGGGACCGACTGGCCCATCGCCTACGACGACCTTCGGCCGTACTACGCCCGTGCGGAGCGGGCGCTGGGCGTCGCCGGCGCCGCCGACAGTCCGTTCGCGCCCGCCCGCTCGGAGCCGTACCCCATGCCGGCGTTCGAACCGTCGTACAGCGACTCGCTGTTCGCGCCCGCTTGTCGCGAACTCGGGATCGCCACCCACTCCGTTCCGAACGCCCGCAACTCGGAACCGTACGACGACCGTCCGCCCTGCGTGGGGTACGGCACCTGCCGGCCGGTCTGTCCGTCCGGCGCGAAGTACACCGCCGAGACCCACGTCCGAGCGGCCGAGGACGCCGGCGCTCGCGTCGTGGACCGCGCGCCGGTGCGCCGACTCCTCCACGACGACGCCGGGCGGATCACCGCCGTCGAGTACGCGACGCCGGACGGCGACGAGTACCGGCAGGCGGCGCGGGCCGTCGTCGTGGCCGCCGGCGGCGTCGCGACGCCCCGACTGCTCCTGTGCTCTCGCACGCCGCAGTATCCCGACGGCCTCGCGAACGGGTCGGGTCTCGTCGGCCGGCGGTTCACCGACCACGTCGGCTTCCTCGTCGTCGGTCGTCTCGGCGAACCGACGCGGCAGAACCACGTCGGCTTCCCGACGACCGGCACGCACCAGTTCTACGACGACCCGGGCGAACGCGCGGCGGACGTGACGGCTGACCTCAGCAGCGACCTGCCCGGTCGCGCCGACCGCGGCGCCATCCAAGTGGAGTTCTCGAACTACGCCGGCCCGTCACCGGTCGAAGTCGCCCTCGCCAGCGACGCGTGGGGTGACGACCTCCTGACAGAGGTTCGCGAGGGGTACGGCGACTACCTCGCGGTGCGGGGCCTCGTCGAGGTGTCCCCCCGGTCCGGGAACCGCGTCACCCTCGACCCGGACCGCACCGACGACCGGGGCGACCCGCTCCCACGCGTGACCTTCGACCCCGGTCCGCGCGCCCGCCGGGGCGTCGCGACGGCGAACCGGATCGGCCAGACGATACTCGAGACGATGGGGGCCGAGGTGGAGTTCGCGATAGCCCCCGAGGACGCCGGGCCGGCCGCCCACCACACTGGGACGACGCCGATGGGGCGGGACCCGGCGACGAGCGTCGTCGGCCCGGACCTGCGGACGCACGACCACCCGAACCTGTGGCTGGTGGGGAGTGGGCCGTTCCCGACGGCCGGCGGCGTGAACCCCACGCTCACCATCGCTGCGCTGTCGCTGCGGGCCGCGGAGCGACTCGACCGCTGGCTCTGAAGCGGGGGGTCAGCGGCTGACGTCGGGCGTGTCGCCCTCGATGACCGCCGCCACCTCGGACTCCGTGACGGTCGCGACGTCGCCGGGGATGGTCCGCTTGAGCGCCGCCGTCGCGGTCGCGTGGTCGAGTGCGTCGCGGATGTCGTCGCCCTGCAGGCGACGCGCGACGAAGGCGCCGGAGAAGGCGTCGCCGGCACCGATGGGGTCGATTGTCTCCGTCTCGTAGCCCTCGTGGTCGTGGACGACGCTGTCGTGCCACGCGATGGCGCCGCGGGCGCCGCGGGTCACCACGACCGTCGTGAAGTCGTAGTCGGCCGCGATCATGTGGGCTATCGACGGCGGGTCCTCGCCCTCGTAGCCGAGGACGTGGCGGGCGTCTCGCGCGGCGACGAGCAGGACGTCGACGGCGGGGAACAGCTGTTCGAGCGTCTCGCGGGCGTGGTCCGGCGACCACAGCTTCGAGCGGTAGTTCACGTCCAGCGCGACGGTCGTACCCGACTGCCGGGCAGCACCGAGCAGGTTCGCCGTCGCCTCTCGCGCGGCCGGCGAGACGGCGGGCGTGATGCCGGTGACGTAGAAGCCCCGCGCCGACTGCACCACCCCGAGGTCGAACTCGTCGGCGGCCACCGTCGAGAAGGCGGTGTTCGACAGGTCGTAGTGGACGTCCGTCCCCCGCGGCGGGCCGGCCTGTTCGACGTAGTAGGTGCCCTGCCGGCCCTCGTCGCTCCAGACCACCTGTGTCTCGACGCCGTTGCCGTGGAACCCCCGTTCGACGCGGCGACCGAGCGGCGAGTCGGGCAACTTCGTCAGCCACGTCGCGTCGGCACCGAGGCGGTCGGCCGCGACGGCCGTCGCGGCCGCCGACCCCGCCGCCCCGACAGACAGTTCGTCGGTACTCTCCAGACGCTCGGCGCCGGGCGGCGTCAGTCGCAACACGCCCTCGCCGAAGGTCACCAGTTGACTCACGCCGACCCCCCCGGACGCTGGCCTCGCTCGTCGTCCATACCCCGAGTGGCGAGCCATCGGTAATAAATGCCGGCGCCGTCTTCGCCGAGCGAAACTGCCGCCACCTCACCTGCCGTGACCGGGGTAGTCCCGCTCGAACCGTGCCTCTACCTCCTCGCGGTCCACGCGGACCACCGTTGGCCGCCCGTGCGGGCAGGCGTAGGGGTTCTCGCAGGCGGCGAGCGCCGAGAGCAGTTCCGTCACTCGCCCCTCGGTCAGCGGCGTGTTGCCCGTGACCGACGGGTAGCAGGCCAGGTCCGCGAGGACGGCGTCCACGGCCGCCTCGACCGACGCCGACGGCTCCACGCCCCGGACCACGTCCGCGAGGACGTCTCGCAGGAGTTCGGGGTCGGCAGCGGTGTCCACGACCGCCGGTACGGCCGACACGCGGACGGTGCGCTCCGTCGAGTCGCCGTTCCCGTCGCCGCCGTCGGTCGGTGTCTCTATCTCGAAGCCGAGGCGCTCGAGGGCGTCAGTCGCCGCGCCGACCGCGGCGGCCTCGGCGGCCGTCAGCGACAGCGTCACCGGCGTCGCGAGGCGCTGGCCGTCCGGGTCCGCCAGCCGATCGCGGAGTCGCTCGTAGTGCACTCGCTCGTCGGCGGCGTGTTGGTCCACCAGCGCGAGACCGTCGTCGGTCGCCGCCACGAGGTACGTGTCGTCCAGTTGCCCGAGGACGCGCATCGCCGGCAGGCGGTCGCTCTCGTGGGTCGGCGCGGCAGTCTCGCCGTCGAGCGTCCGTTGGTCGGCCGGACCCTCGAACCGGCTGTCGCCGGTCGCCGGGTCGCGGTCGCGGTCGGCGTCGGCGTCGTCGTCCCCCCGGCGGTCCGCGAGCGAGGACAGCGACGCCTGCCGGTGGGTCGGGTCGGCGCTCTCGCTACCGGTACTGCCGGCGGAACCGGTGATCGTCGAGTCGTCGGCGGTCGCTCCGGCACGTCCGCGGTGGCGGCGACCGCCGTCGTCGCCCGACACACCGGCCGCCGCCGGTCGAGAGCGGCCGTCCCGTCGCCGTCCCCGTTTCTGGGCGGTGTCGCCGTGGTCGTCTCCGGAGTCGTCCCCGTTGCCGGCCGCGTCGGCGTGGGTATCCGTCGCCCCGTCGTCGGTCTCGCGGTCGGACGACCGCTCCGGTGCAACGGCCGTCTCGTCGGGGGCGGAGCGTCCCCGGGGAGCCGAGGACCGCACGAGACCGTTGTCGAGGAGGGCGGCGCGGACGGCGTCGCGGACCCCCCGGCGGACGGTCGCCTCGTCCTCGAAGCGGACCTCGGTCTTGCGCGGGTGGACGTTCACGTCCACGCCCCCGGGCGTCGTCGAGAGGAAGAGGACGGCGAAGGGGTAGCGGTCGCTCGCCAGTTGCCCGCCATAGGCCTCGAGGACCGCCTCACGGACCGCCTGCGACCGGACGTACCGGCCGTCCACGAACGTCGCGACGTAGTCGGCACTGCTGCGGTTCGTCTCGGGGTGACTGACGTAGCCCGCGACGCCGTTCAGCGGCCCCTGATCGTCTGGGTTCGGGTCCACCTCGAGGGCGGCCGGCGGCGAGAGGCCGTCGATGTCGGCCGCGACGCTCGGCGGGTCGCCGCCGACGACCGGTACCATCGACTCCGCCACCTCGCGGCCGTACACCGACATGACGGCGGCCCGCAGGTCGCCCTCGCCGGTCGTGGCGAACGTCTCCCGGCCGTCGTGGTCGAGTGACACCGCGACGGCCGGGTTCGCGAGGGCGTACCGCGAGACGACGCGGCTGACGTGGGCGAACTCCGTCGCCGCCTGCTTGAGGTACTTCCGGCGAGCGGGCGTGTTGTAGAACAGGTCCCGGACGGCGACGGTCGTCCCCTCGGGGCAGCCGACGGGTTCGACGCCGACGACCTCGCCGCCCTCGTACTCCAGACGGGTGCCCGGCGTCGTCGCGCCGCGGGGCTTCGTCTCGATGGCCAGCCGCGAGACGGCACCGATGGTGTGCAGTGCCTCGCCGCGGAAGCCCAGCGTCCCGACCCCGGTCTCGAGGTCGTCGATGTCAGCTATCTTCGAGGTGGTGTGTTGGCGCACCGCGGCGCGGACGTCTGCCTCGGTCATCCCGTGGCCGTCGTCGCGCACCCGCAGGAGGTCGGTACCGTCGCCCTCGACGGTCACCGCGACGCGGTCGGCGTCGGCGTCGATGCTGTTCTCGACGAGTTCCTTGACCGCCGAGGCCGGGCGCTCGACGACCTCGCCCGCCGCGATTCGCTCGACGGTGCGGTCGTCGAGCGGTCGAATGTTCGTCGCCGCGTCCCCGTCCTCGCTCATCATTTCTACCGGCGAGGGCGAGCGTCTTGAACCTACGGCCACGGGGCCGGCGCCGGGCGGACACCGACCCCTAGCGGCCTCACTCCTCCAGTCGTCGCTGCCACTCGCGGACGCGTTCGGCGAGTTCGAGTGGTGCCGTCCCCTCGGGGTCGGCGTCGCGCAGTTCCGAGAGGACGGCCGCAGCCTCGGGGTCGAGACCGCCGACGGAGGCGTCGTGCCCGTCGGCGTCCGTACCCGCGGCGGGGCGGAGTTCGCCGCTCTCGACGTCGAAGACGACCTGCCGGCCGCCGCCGCCCGCGCCGCGGGCCTCGATGGCCTTCTCGCGGCGGAGGCGGTCGAGGACCTCGCGGGCACGGCCGACGACCGGGTCGGGGACGCCCGCGATGTCGGCGACGTGGACGCCGTACGACCGGTCGGCCCGGCCTTCCTGCACCGTCCGGAGGAAGGCCACCCCGTCACCGTCGTCGGGATCGCCGGCGACCGCGACGTGGACGTTCGCCACGCGGTCGAGGTGGTCCGCGAGGGCGGTGAGTTCGTGGTAGTGCGTCGCGAAGAGGGTGCGGGCGCGTACCTCGTTGTGGAGGTACTCCGTCGCGGCCCACGCGATGGAGACGCCGTCGTACGTGGCCGTCCCGCGACCCACCTCGTCGAGGACGACCAGCGACCGGTCGGTCGCGGCGTGGAGGATGTTCGACAGTTCCTCCATCTCGATCATGAACGTCGATCGACCGCCGGCGAGTTCGTCGAGGGCCCCGACCCGGGTGAAGATGCCGTCCACGAGTCCGACCGTCGCCGCGTCGGCGGGGACGAAACTGCCCACCTGCGCCAGGAGCACTATCAGCGCCGTCTGGCGCATGTACGTGGACTTGCCGGACATGTTCGGGCCGGTGACGACGAGGAAGGAGCGCGACTCGTCCATCCGGGCGTCGTTCGGGACGAAGTCGGTGGTCTGCTCGACGACCGGATGGCGTCCGGCGCGCACGTCGAGTGTCCGGTCGTCGGTCAGTTCCGGCCGCGTCCAGTCGTTCTCGACCGCGTGGACGGCCAGCGACGCGAGGGCGTCCACCGCCGACAGCGCCCGACCGACGTCCTGCAGGAGTTCGGCACGCTCGGCGACCGCCGCCCGCACCGACGCGAGCGCCGCCCGTTCGAGTTCCTCCCGCTTCTCCTCCAGCCGCAGTATCTCCCGTTCTCGCTCCTCGAGGTCGTCGGTGGTGTACCGCTTCG
>CAZEIO010000003.1:0-13350 GCA_964512525.1 uncultured Halobacteriales archaeon | reverse complement strand
AGCGGTCGGGGACGGCGTCCGTCTCCGACTTGCCCACCTGCAGGTAGTAGCCGTCGGTCTTGTTGCGACCCACGCTGAGGTGGGTGATGCCCGTGCGGCGCTTCTCGCGGTCCGCGAGGTCGTCGAACCACCGCTGGACCGCCTCGTACTCCTCGACGACGGCGTCGAGGTCGGGGTCGTACCCGCGGGCGACCACCGGGCCCTCCCCGACCGCCGCGCTCGGGTCCGGCGCGAGCGCCGCCGCGAGTTCCTCGCGCAGGGCGGCCGCCGCCTCGCGGTCCGGTCGGTCGAGTATCGACGCCAGCGGCGAGTCCGCGAGCGGACTCGACCCCCCGGCGTCGGCCGACGGGTCCGGGTCGTCCGTCGCCGGGTCCGGTGGTTCGCTCTCGCTTCCGGCCGCGGGGTCAGAGCCGTCGTCAACCCACGCGTCCAGGCCCGGCGTGTCGTCGTTCGTGGCCGTCCCCGGGTCCGTGTCGGCGGCGTCCACGTCGGTCTCCGCCGCGTCGGGGCCACGGCCGCCGTCGGGCGCGGTCGCGTCCGGGTCCGCGGCGGGGTCGAGACCGACGACGCGTGCGAGGTCGGGGACCACCGACAGCGTCTCGCGGACGGCGGCGAGGTCGCGGGGGTCGGCGCTGCCACTCGTCGCCCGCGCGGCGAGTCGCTCGAGGTCGTACACGCCGTCGAGGTGGTCCCGGACGCGCCGGCGGTCCATCGCCGCCGCCGTCAGCGCCGCGACGGCCGACTGCCGGGTCGAGAGCGTCTCCCGGTCCCGCGTCGGCCGGGTGAGCCACTCCTTCAGGCGGCGCCCGCCGGGACTGGTGACGGTGTGGTCCACGACGTCGAACAGCGCCGGCCCGTCGCCGGTCATGGGCTCGGTCACCTCGAGGTTGCGCTGTGTCGTCGCGTCGAGCCCGACGCTGTCCTCGCCCGACAGCGGCTGGAGACGGGTCATCGAGGCGAGCACGCCCGTCCCCGTCTCGTCCACGTAGTCGAGGACGGCCCCGGCCGCCCGCAGTGCCGCCTCGCCGTCGGCGACCGCCGGCGGTTCGCCGAACTGCTCGCGGACGCGGTGACGGGCCCGCCCAGGCTCGAACGCCCGCGTCTCGTGCAGGGTCAGCGTCGCACCGGTGCGGTCGCGCAGCCGCGAACAGAGGTCGTCGTCGGACCGCACGTCCGGCCCCGGCAACACCTCGGCTGGATCGAAGCGGTACAGTTCCGACAGCAACGTTTCCCGGGCGTCCTCTCCGTCGTCGCCCACCTCGGTGACGAGAAAGCGCCCGGTCGTCACGTCCGCCAGCGCGAGGCCAAAGCCGCCGCCGAGAGTCTCCGACCGGACGACGCTCGCGAGGTACTGCGCGTCGGCGTCGGTCGTCTCGAGCATCGTCCCCGGCGTGACGACGCGGGTGACCCGCCGCTCGTGGCCGCCGTCGGCCTCGAACTGGTCGGCGACGGCCACGCGGTAGCCCCGTTCGACCAGCGCGGTGAGGTACGGCGTCAGGTCGGCGACGGGGACGCCCGCCATCGGGTAGGACTCGCCGGCCGACCCCTTCTGTGACACCTTCAGGTCGAGTTCGTCGCCGACCGTCTCGGCGCTCTCGCCGAAGAACTCGTAGAAGTCCCCCACCTGCATCGCGAGGAGGTCGGCGCCGCTGTCCTCCAGAAGCGAGAGGTACTCGCCGACGATGCCGGCTGCCATACCCCGTCGGACGCCCGAGACCGGCTAAAGGACTGCGGATCCGTGGGCCGGACCGACCCCGGGAAGCGACTCAGAGCGGGTCGAGCAGCGACCGCAGCGCCGCCGCCGGGTCGGCGGCGGCCGCGACGCCGCTTGCGAGGAGGACACCCGTCGCCCCCAGTTCGCGGGCCGCGAGGACGTCCTCTGCGGTCGAGATGCCCGCGCCACAGAGCGTCTCGACGCCGGCGTCCACGGCGGCGACGGCGGCGGCGCTGTCCTCGACGACGGCAGGGTCGGCGGTCGAGACGGGCGTGCCCGTGCCGATGAGCGCCGGCGGTTCGACGGCGACGGCGTCCGGGCCGAGTGCCGCCGCCGCGCCGGCCTGTGCCGGCGTGTTCGCACAGACGACGGTTTCCAGTCCAGTCCGCTCCGCGGCCCGGACGCCGGCGTCGATGGCGTCGAGTGTGCGGCGGCACTCGGAGTGGTTCAGCAGGGTGCCGTCGGCACCGGCCGCCGCGACCGCCTCCGCGAGCGTACTGCCGGTGTGACTGCCGTACTCGACGCCGTCGAGGTCCTGTGCCCAGACCTCGACGGATGCATCGGCGACGGCGTCGGCGACTGCCGCGAGACGGGCGGTCTGTGGAGCGACGGCCACACGCGCGTCCGTCTCGACGGCGGCCGCGGCCTCGGCAACGGCGACGGGGTCGGCGTCGTAGGCCTTCAGGTTGACGAGGACGAACATACCGGGGCCGCGACCGGCCCCGACTAAAGACTGTCGAGAGGGAGGAGAGGACGAGAGACGGGCGATTGCGACGGTGCGTGGTCGGCGGGCGGCGGAGACGACTCAGTCCGCGGGCGCTATCGCCGCCGGGTCAACGCCGACGGCGTCGGCGCTCACCCGCCAGAGGCGACGGGCGAGGTCGTCGTCGCGGGCGGTCCGCGACGGCCGCTTGCGCCGGCAGTCCACCCAGTAGTCGCCCTCACCGCCGTCGTCGTCGGCGACGAGGTACACCGGCGTCTCCGCGCCCTCGGCGACGGTCGTGAGGAACGGCCGGGTCAGGACGGTCGGCAGCGCACCGACCAAGTTCGTGGCCCACCGCGCCGGCGCGGGCATGTTCCGCGCGAAGTTCGACCCCGGGATGGCGCCGGGGTGGAGTGCGTCGGTCGTCACCGGCGAGTCGGCAGCGCGCAGGCGGCGGTGGAGTTCGCGGGTGAACAGCACGTTCGCCAGTTTCGACTGGCCGTAGGCACCGAACCCAGAGTAGTCCGCGACCGACCGGAAGGCGTCGAAGTCCACGTCGGCGCCGCGGTGGGCGTCGGAGGCGACGTTGACGACGCGACCGCCGGCGGCCGAGAGGGAGTCCAGGAGTTCGTGCGTGAGGAGAAACGGCGCGAGGTGGTTGACGGCGATGGTGTACTCGAAGCCGTCGTCGGTCAGGCGACCCTCCCGGAAGTAGGTGCCCGCGTTGTTGACGAGAGCGTCGAGGGCGTCACAGTCGGCGCGGACCGCCCGGGCGAGGTCGCGAACGGCGTCGAAGGAGGCGAAGTCCGCGAGGTGGAGACTCGCGCCCGCCGCCGGCCCGTCGCGGAGTCGGTCCACGACGGCCTCGCCCTTCTCGCGGTCGCGACCGTGGACGAGCACGCGAGCCCCGAGACGGCCGAGTGCGAGTGCCGTCTCCCGGCCGATGCCGTCCGTCGCGCCGGTCACCAGCACCGTTCGTCCCGAGAGGTCGGCGTCGGCGACGCCGGCCCCGACCTCCGGGCGACCGCCGTCACCGGTGTCGTCGTGCGTGTAGTCGGCCATCTATCCGTGACAGGCCGCCGAGGGTGAAAACGGGTGCGGTCGGTCAGTCGGAAGCGACCACGGCGAGCGGAGCGGGTCGGGTCAGTCCTTGCGCTCGACGACGTCGCCGAGCGTACGGGTGCCGGCGTCGGTCTCGGACTCCCACTCGGTCTCGTCCACGCCGCCGCCCGTGAGGTCGATGTCGAGGAAGCCCTCGAGTTCCCGCTGGACGTCGTCGCTGGGCAGACTCTCGTTGCGCTCCAGTTTGCGGATGAGACTCGCCTTCTCGTTCAGTTCGTCGGCGAGTTCCTCTTGGCTCATGCCGCGGGACTCCCGGGCCGTGCGGATACGGTCGCCGTAGTCCTGGACGAGGTCGTCCATGCGGTCGAACATGTCCGACCGCCGGCGGTCGCTGCCACCGCCGCCGCTACTCGTGGAACTCGTCCCCCCGCCGGACGAGGACGACGAGGACGTGGAGTACTTCGTGGACGTGGACGACGAGTCGGCAGTCTTGACCTCCGTCCCGAACGAGGCACACTGGTCGCAGACCTCCAGTTCGGCGCCCTCGACCTTGACGGTCTTGGGGGACGGCGTCTCGGTGCCGCACATCTCGCACTGGACCATGCCCGCCGGTTCGGCGTGGACGCGCATAAAACGTGTGCCGTCGGTCCGGGTCGCCGGTGCGCGCCGCCGAGGCACGGATCGCGTACCCTTTTGACGGAGACCGCCCGATCACGGGTATGGAGTTAGACGACCACGCCGAGGAACTCGCCTCCGACCTCGGTGTCGACAGCGAGGAGGTCCGTGCGGATCTGGAGAATCTGGTGTCGTACAGCGTCCCGGTCGAGGAGGCGAAACAGAGTCTCCGCCGGAAGTACGGCGACGGCGGGGGCGGCGGCGACGCCTCGCCGTCGGCCGTTGACGTCGGCGACGTCACCACCACCGACGGCAACGTGACCGTCACCGGCGTCGTCCTGTCGGTCGGGACCCGCTCGATTCGCTACCAGGGCGACGACATCGTCATCCGCGAGGGCGAACTCGCCGACGAGACCGGTCGCATCGACTACACCGCGTGGGACGACTTCGGACTCGAACCGGGCGACACCGTCACCGTCGGCAACGCCGGCGTCCGCGAGTGGGAGGGCGAACCCGAACTCAACCTCGGCGACGGCACGACGGTGACGCTCGCACAGGAGTCCATCGACGTGGACGCGACGGTCGGCGGCGAACGCGACCTCGTGGACCTCGCGGCCGGCGACCGGGGTCGCACCGTCGAGGTGCGCGTCCTCGAGGCCGAGGAGCGAACCATCGACGGCCGCGACGGCGAGACCGAGATCCTCGACGGGGTGATAGCCGACGGCACCGCTCGCCTGCCCCTGACCGACTGGGACCCTCACCCCGAGATACGCGAGGGCGAGAGCGTCCGTCTTGAGGACGTGTACGTCCGGGAGTTCCGCGGCGTCCCCGGGGTGAACGTGACGGAGTTCTCGACGGTGACCGCCCTCGACCGCGAGGTGACGGTGGCGGAGGGCGCACCGCGGATGAGCGTCGCCGCCGCACTCGACACCGGCGGCGTGTACGACGTCGAGGTGACCGGCAACGTCGTCGCGGTGCGGGACGGCTCCGGCCTCATCGAGCGGTGTCCCGAGTGCGGTCGGGTCGTCCAGAACGACCAGTGTCGCACGCACGGCCCCGTCGAGGGCGAGGACGACCTGCGGGTGAAGGCCGTCGTGGACGACGGCACCGGTACGGTGACGGCGGTCCTCGACCGCGACCTCACGGAGCGGGTGTACGGCGACGACTTGGCGACGGCACTCGAGGCCGCCCGCGACGCGATGGACCGCTCCGTCGTCGCCGACGACATCCGCGTGGCACTGGTCGGCCGTGAGGTGCGGGTGCGGGGCCACCTCTCCATCGACGAGTACGGCGCGAACGTAGACGCCGACGAGTTCGAGGAGACGACCGACGACCCCGGCGAGCGGGCGCGGGAACTGCTGGCCGCCGTTGGAGTGGGTGACGGGGAGGTGGCAGAATGAGCGCACAGGACGCCGACACGGAGAGCGAGACGGACGACGACGGGCCGGGACGGCGAGAGGTAGCCCACCGCGTCTTCGCCGCCGAGTACGACGACGCCACCCTCTCGCACACGGAGGGCGAGGAGGAGCGCGCACCCACGTACGTCGTGACGCCGTCTGGCGCGAAGGCGAACCGCCTCTTCCTCTCGGGCGTCCTCACCGAGGTCGAACAGGTGAACGACGAGATGCTCCGGGCACGCATCGTGGACCCGACGGGCGCGTTCGTCGTGTACGCCGGGCAGTACCAGCCCGAGGCGCGGGCGACGTTCGACCGCACCGACCCGCCCGAGTTCGTCGCCGTCGCCGGGAAGGCCCGCACCTTCCAGCCGGAAGACGGCGACCGCGTCTTCTCCTCGGTCCGGCCGGAGAGCGTCAACGTCGTGGACGCCGACACGCGCGACCGGTGGGTGGTCGAGACGGCCCGCGCCACCCTCCGCCGCGTCGGCGAGATGGCGACGGCACTGCGCGACGGTGCGCCGACCGACCCGACCGACGGCGTCCGACTGGCGCTCGACCACTACCACACCACCGGCGGCTACCTCGCCGCACTCCGGGACCTCGCGACCGACGCCGCCGCCGTGGTGGCCGACCGGCGCGACGAGGTCCGCCCGCTGGACGCCGCGCCGGACGACGACGGTCCGGCAGACCTCGACGCCCTCGCCGCCCTCCGCGAGACGGAGGGCGTCGCCGGCGACACCCCCCCGCCGACCGTCGAGCGAGAGGCGAACGACGCCGGACCCGAGGCAGAGACGGAGACGGACCGCCTCGCCGACGAAGCCGACGCCGGGAGCGGGGCCGAGGCGGCCGGGGACGTCGAGGAGATAGACACCGGCGAGACGGTCGCGTCGTTCGACGACGACGTCGGCGACTTCGAACCCGGCGACCTCGAGGCCGACGCGGAGGCGGACGCCGAGACCGCCACAGACCCCGGGTCCGAGGCGGCTGCCGACGCCGACGGGGAGATGTACGAACTGGACGACGAGGAGCGCGAGCGAATCGAGTCCGAGTACGGCACGGAGTTCTCGACGGGGACCGAGGTAGAGGACCCCGGCGAGGCCGACATCGAGACGCCGGCTCCCGAGGCGGACGCGGAGACAGAGACGGGGGAGTCGGTGGGCGCGGAGGCGGACGCCGAGGCAGAGACGATGGACGACGACGAAGCGGAATCGGTGGACGAGGAAGTGGACGCCGAGGCAGAGACGACGGACGAGGAAGTCGAGGGCGACGACGCGGACGCCGAGCCGACCGACGACGAAGCGCAGACGGCAGACGAGGAAGTCGAGGAAGAGACGGCGGGCGACGTGGACGCGGTGCTGATGGAGCGGATGCGCGAGATGGACGACGGCGACGGCGCCGACCGAGCGGACCTCGTGGCGGCGGTGGCGGACGCGACGGGTGCGGACGTCGACGCCGTCGAGGACGCCATCCAGGACGCACTGATGAGCGGGCAGTGCTACGAGCCGGCGGACGACCGGCTCAAGCCCATCTGACCGGTCGTGTCGGACTCCAGCCCCGGCCCGGACGCGGCACCGGCACGGCGGGCCGACGACGGCCCGACCGTCGAGCCACTGCCGGACCGGCCGCTGGCGGTCGTCGAGACGAGCGGCGAGCGGCTGCTGGCGCTCGCGGACTACCACGCCGGCATCGAGGCGGCACTGCGGGCCGAGGAGGGCGTCACCGCCGAGTCTCGCGCCGAGGAGCGACGCGAGACGGTACTCGACGCCGTCGGAGAGACCGACCCGGACCGGCTCGTGGTAGTCGGGGACTTCATGCACTCCATCGGCGGGCCGGGCGGGGCGGAGCGAGGCGAGATAGAGGTGTTACTGGAGTCGCTGTCGGTGCCGGTGACGGTCGTTCGCGGCAACCACGACGGCGCCATCGACGACTGGATTCGCGGGGCGACGGTGACCGACGGACAGGGCGTTCGAATCGGCCGCGTCGGGTTCACGCACGGACACACGTGGCCGGCGCCGGCGGTCCTCGCCGCCGACGTGGTCTGCGTCGGACACGAGCACCCACAGGTGCGACTGACGGACGCCGTCGGCGGCAGTCGCGTCGAGCGAGCGTGGCTCCGCGGGCGCCTCGGTCGCGACCCCTTCCGTGCGCAGGGGTACGAGTTTCGCGGCGACGACGGCGGGAGCGAGGACGCGAGTGGAGACGCCGGGGACGGACGGGGGACGGGGCGAGCGCCGACGGACGGCCCGCGGGTCGTCGTCTTCCCGGCGTTCAACGGCCTCTCCGGGGGGACGTGGGTCAACGAGGAGCGAGACTTCCTGTGTCCGTTCTTCCCGGCGGCGCTGACCGACGCCGAGGCGTACCTGCTCGACGGGACGCGACTGGGGCCGTACGACCGGGTGTAAGCGTGAGGCGGGGGTTCCCGACAGGCGAAGCAGGACGACTCGACCCCGGCACATAAGAACGAGCGACGGGAAGGCGGGATATGGCCGACCAGCAGTCCCCGTTTCTGGCGGTCTGTCCCGACTGCGACGTCGAGACGGAGGCGGCGACGTTCGACGACTCCGCCGCGTTCGCCAGCAAGCACCGCGAACACACCGGCCACGTCATGCGGTGGGAGCGAGCCGACTTCGGCGACCTGGTGCCGGAGACGGCGTGGGAACTCGCCTGTGACACCTGCGAAGAGACGTGGACGTTCGACGGCGAGGGGGCGGCACTCGCCTTCCGCGAGGAACACGCCGAGTACACCGACCACGCCATCGAGAGTGACCCCGTCCACCGCGGCGCGACGGCCGACTCCGAGGAGGCCGTCGCGGCTCTTATTCGCGACCTGAGCGACCGGTTCGACGGCGGCGTCCCGGAACCGGTGGTCCACGCCCAGGCCGGCGAGGCCGACCGCGAGACTGTCCGCCGGCGACTCCAGCGACTGAAGGACGAGGGGACGGTGTTCGAGCCGTCACCGTTTCGCCTGCAGGCGGTCTGAGACCGTCGGGACGGCGACGCTCAGTCCTCGACGTGTTTGCCGCCGTCCTACCCTTCGCGGGCGAAGACGCGTTCGCCCACCTCGCGGGCCGGGTCCTCGAGGTCGGTCGCCAGCGTGTCGTTCCAGCGGTTCAGGAAGCCGTAGAGGCTGATGGCCGCCAGCAGTTCGACGATCTCGTCGTCCGTCCAGTGCTCTTTCAGTGCGCCCATCACATCCTCGTCCACCTCGTTGGGCACCGCACCCGCGGCACGGGCGAACTCCAGGGCGACCCGTTCGCGTTCGATAGCCGTGACGCCGGAGGTCAGTCGGCCGCCGCGGGCCGCACCGGTTCGGACTGGTCGCCACGGACCGGCGAGACCGACAGCCAGAGCGCCAGTCCCACGCCGGCACCGGCGAGGCCGAAGACCGGCAGGAGCGAGACGGGACCGAGGGTGTCGGCGACGCGACTCGCGGCGAGGCGGGCGACGATGCCGGCGGCGGCGAGGACCATCGACGCGCCCGACAGTACCGTCGCGCGGCCGACGCCCGCGAGGCGGTCGTTGAGGTACTGGTTGCGGACGGGCCGGGTCATCGAGAGACGGCCCCGGTTGAGAAAGAGCGCGGGCACAAGCAGCCACGGGACGACGGAGACGGCGCCGTAGGCGACGGCGTAGAGGGGCACGAGGAGGGCGAACACCCCGCGGACGCCCAGCCGCGCCTCGAACCAGCCGGCGGTCGCGGCCGCGCCGGCCGAGACTAACTTGAACGCGGCGTACAGCAGTCCGAGGCTCGCGACCGGGAGACCGACCGCCCGCAGTGCCGGCTGTTCGTAGATACGGGTGACGAGGAAGACGGCCTGGAAGACCGCTGCGTAGGCGACCAGCCACCGTATCTCCGGCCGGCCGACCTGCGCCCGGAGAACCCGGACCGCCTCGCCGGCGCCGAAGCGCTCGTCGGCGGTGTCTCCGGTGGCGGGGACGGGGTCGAAGCTGTACAGCACCGGCAGACCGGTCAGCGCGAGCAGCGCACTCGACGCGAACGGAAGCAGGGGGTCGAGGGTGTACATGACGCCGCCGCAGACTGCCCCCACCGCCGAGACGCTCTCCCGGACCGTACTGCCGCGGCCCTCGACGCGGGCGAACTCGTCCTCGTCGAGCGATCTCGACAGCAGTTCGTACAGCCAGGCGTCGTGCGTGCCGGAGCGGAACGTCCGGCCGACGGCCCACACGACGTGGAGCGCGAGGATGGCCGTCCCGCTCTCGACCACCGGATAGAGACCGAGCGTCACCGCCCGCAGGACGGCACCGGCGGCGAGACTCGCCCGCCGACCCAGCCAGTCCCCGAGGTAGCCCGTCGGGATCTCGGCAGCCAGCGACGCCGCGCCGTAGATGGCGTAGGCCACGCCGACGAAGCCCAGGCTGTACCCCTCGTCGCGCAGGTAGAGGATGGCTACGGGCACGTAGAAGCCAGCGGCCGTCGTCGCGCGGTACAGGTAGTACCGCGACAGCAGCGAACCGGTCATCGATCGATCCCACGGCTCTTACCGTCTTGATAATTTCCGAAAAGTGATATTTGTAAGGTCGCTTCCAGCAATCCGTTTTTGTTGCCGATCGGAGAGGTCGCGGTACGGACGGGCGACACCGTGTGACGTAAGTTCTCGCGTCGCCGTGTGCCGACGATGGACAGACGCACGTTCCTCGGTGCCGTGGCGGCGGGCGGCGTCGTGGGGACCGGCGGCTGTCTCGGCGTCCTGCAGGGCGACCAGAATCCGAACGTCGTCCTCGGGCCGCCGGACCTCGACGTGACCATCGAGCAGCACCGCGGCCGGCGCTACCCCGTCTGGGGCGAACGGGTGCCCGACGTGAGTCTGCCGGCGATTCCCGGCGACTCGGTGGCGGTTCGTGACCTCGACGAGCCCGCGCTCATCACGTTCTTCTTCTCGCACTGCCGGACGGTGTGTCCCCGTCTCGTCTCCGGGCTGGTCAACGTGCAGGGCCACGCCGTCGAGAACGACTACGCCGACGCCGTGCGGTTCCTGCCGGTGACCTTCGACCCGGCCCGGGACGACGCCGACCACCTCCGCTCGTACGGCGACCGGCTGAACGTCCGCTCCGTCGGCGACTGGCAGTGGCTCCGTCCCGCCTCCGAGGCGCGGGCCCGGCGGGTCGTCGCCGACCAGTTCGGCATCCGCTACGTGCGCCAGCAGCGCGAGCACGAGTCCGGCTACCTCTTCGTCCACCCGGGCGTCGTGATGCTCGTCAACCCGGACGGCTACGTCGAGCGAGCGTACCGGGTCGGTACCGAGACGCCGCCGCCGGTCGAGACGATGATCGACGACCTCCGGCAGGTGCGAACGGCCTGACCGGAGACGACGGCCCCAGCCACCCGGACAGACATCCCGGAGACGTCGGCGTACCGACTCGTGGCCGCCGGCGTGTACGAAGGCGCGGGGTCGAGGGAGAGAGAGTCACCACCCCTGTACGCGTCGAGATGTGGGGTGGGTCCCCCGGGCGGCGGTAACGGGGAAAGAGGATTTACCCCGGGCGCGGTAATCGGCGGGCGTGACCGCCGTGGTAACACCCCTGCAACTGGGTGGACTGGTGGGGTTGTTCGTCGTTCTCGTCCTCGCCGGACCGCTCGCCGTCGCCGTCGGGTGGGCACTCGCGACGGACGACACCGGTCCGGGATGGCGCAGGCTCCTCGACCATCCGGAGGTGAGCGAGACGGGACGGTACGGCGACGACCCACCGGAGATCGAGACGGTCGTTCGCGGGCGACGAGTCGTCGCCCGCGTCGAGACGGCCCCGGGCGGCAACGACCGGTTCGCCGTCCTCCAGACCGCGATGCTCGCGGTCAGGGCGGGGACCGGCTTCGAACTCGCGGAACGCGACGGAAGCGTCGCGTTCGTCGACCGCGGCCCGGACATCCCCCCGCTGCCGGACTCGGTGTGGACGGCCGCCGACGAGGTGCCGGCCTTCGGCGGTCTCACCGTGGACGACCGCACCGGCGTCGTGGAACACCGCTTCCCAGACCCCGGTGCGGTCGCCGACCCCGAGACCCTGCTCTCGCACGCGGAACTGCTCGTCACGGTGGCCGAGACGGTCGAGGCGTACGCCGAGGACGGCGACGAGACCGCGGACCCGGGAGCGGAGACGGCCGAGAGCGATTCGGACGGGGAACGCAGCGCCGTCGAGGAGTCCGAGCGGGCCTGATCAGAGACCGACCGGAAGCCAGCGGAGCCACCGGACCACGCGGGCGGGCGAGAGCAGCGGGTCGTGGAGCACCAGCCAGTCCAAGAGCGTGAGACCGAGACCGTGGGCCACGACGCTCGGCAGGATGGAGCGAGCGTCGTAGTCCACGACGCCGAACAGGACGTCTGTGGGGCCCGACAGGAGGAGTTCGATGGGCGGCTTGCCGACGTGGTGCAGGGCGTACACGACGGGGCTGATGAGCGCACTCTTCAGCCCCACCTCTCGGACGTTCACGCAGAGGAGACCCCGGTAGTACGTCTCGGCGGCGACGACGACGAGCAGCTGCTTCGCGGCGTGCGGGACGAACGAGGCGGGGTCGGCCGTCGCGCCCCACATCGGGTAGTACGCACGGATCGACGGCAGCGAGGAGCCGACGAGATAAAAGGGGGTGACGAAGGCGGCGAGGACGAGCGTGTTCCGCAGGGCGCGGCGGTCCACGCGCCAGCCGAGTTCGGCCGGCGAGCGGCCGCGGGCGACGACCCACAGCATCGGGGCGGCGAGGAAGACGGCGCCGTCGCGCACCACGCGGGCGTCGAGACTGGTGCCGCCGGCGACGCTCCAGAGGACAGAGAGGACGGCGCCAACGAGGAGGGTGGACAGCACCCACGCCGACGGCAGGCGGGCCCGCAGCGACGCCACCGAGACGACGGACATCGACCGTCAGGCCGCGTCGCCGCCCTCGGTCTCGTCGTCGGTGTCCGCCGTCGCGGCCGCGTTCCCGTCCTCGGCCGTCGCCACCGGGCCGTGGCCGACGGCATCGCGGACCGCCTCCACGAACGTCTGGCGGGTGTCGAAGTAGGTCACCTCGACGTCCTCGAGGACAGCGGCCACGGTCCGGGGACCGTCCGGCGTCCGGAGGACGCTCTCGCCCTCGCGGTCGAGGAGACGACTGCGCTCGATGGGCCAGGTGAGACGGGAGGCAACGCGGGCGACCGGCGCCCCCTCGACGAGGGGGCCGTCGCCGAGTTCGACCGCCGGTTCACTCTCCTCGTCGTCGCTCTCGTCGTCGGTCATGCCCCTCTCTGACGGGCGACGGCGATTAGGGTTTACGCTCGGTGCCGGGCGGCCGCCGGCGACCGGGTACGGGCGGGGTTCGGCCGGGAGAGCCCGCGGAATCCCGCCGCCGTCTTGCGCTCGTCAGACGGCTGGCTGATGGGTGCTTTTGTACCGCGAGCGACACCGATCCGACATGACTGGGCTAGCAGACGTCTACGAGGACCAGGTCGGGCTGGCGGTGAGTCGTCGCCGACTGTACCTCGGACTGGGGCTGTTCCTGGCGGGGGCGCTCCTGACGGCCCTCGGTCTCGTCCTCGCGGCCACGGGCCTGCGGGCCGCGCTGGGACTGGAGCAGATGCAGGCGTGGCGGCGGGCAGGCGTCCTCGCCGGCCTCGGCGTCCCCGCGGTCGTCGGAGGCGTGTTCACCATCCTCCCCTCCTCCGACCGCGTGAAGGCGGCGGCGACCATCGGCGCCGGCGTGAGCGTCCTCGGCGTGGCGCTGTTCTGGTACGCCTACCCGACCCACTGGGCCGGCTACGGCCAGAACCTCACCCTGCCCGTCTCCTTCGTCTACTTCCTCGGGATGACCACCTCCATCTGGTGTCTGTTCGTCGGCGTCGCCAACTTCAAGCGCCGCAACGACCCCGGCGGCA
>CAZEIO010000002.1:31563-32360 GCA_964512525.1 uncultured Halobacteriales archaeon | reverse complement strand
TGATGTGCGACGCGGAGTACGCCGACGACATCGACAAGGCGGTGTTCCCCGGCGGACAGGGCGGCCCGCTGATGCACAACGTCGCCGGCAAGGCAGTCGGCTTCCGCGAGGCGCTGGCCCCCGAGTTCGAGGGGTACGCCCGACAGGTGGTCGCCAACGCCGCCGCGATGGCTGACCGTCTCGCCGACCACGGTCTCTCGCCGGTCTCCGGCGGCACCGACACTCACCTCGTCCTCGTGGACCTCCGCGAGTCTCACCCCGACACGACGGGCCAGGCCGTCGAGGAGGGTCTCGAGTCCGTCGGCCTGATCGCCAACAAGAACACCGTCCCCGGCGAGACCCGGTCGCCGTTCGTCGCCAGCGGCCTCCGCGTCGGGACGCCGGCCATCACCACCCGCGGATTCGACGAGGACGCCACCCGCGAGGTCGCGGACGCCATCGTCCGCGTGGTCGAGGCCGTGGACGACGAGGGCGACCTGCCCGCGACGGTCGAACGCGAGGTCGCCGCCGACGTCGCCGCCCTCTGCGAGCGGTTCCCGCTGTACGAGTAGGGAGCGCTCCCCGCCGGTCCGACTCGACACCGATTAATGGACCGGGCCGCGACGGCCGGTCATGGACACGAGCGAGGTCTTCGACGCCGAGACGCCGGTCATCGGGATGGTCCACCTCCCGCCGTTGCCGGGCGCGCCGCGCTACGACCGCGACGGCGGCCGCGAGGCGGTCCACGAGGTGGCCCGACGTGACGCGGCCCGACTGGCCGAGGGCGGCGTGGACGCCGTCATGGTGGAGAACTTCGG
>CAZEIO010000002.1:0-31553 GCA_964512525.1 uncultured Halobacteriales archaeon | reverse complement strand
GTTCTACCCCGACGACGTGCCGAAACACACCGTCGCCGAGATGACCACGCTGGCCCGCACGGCACGCGAAGCCAGCGGCCTCCCGACGGGCGTGAACGTTCTCCGGAACGACGGGCCCGCCGCCGTCGCCGTCGCCGCGGCCGCCGGCGCGGACTTCTGTCGCGTGAACGTCCACGTCGGTGCCCGCGTCGCCGACCAGGGGGTCCTCGAGGGCGAGGCCCACGAGACGACCCGTCTCCGCGAGCGGATCGATGCCGCCGGCGACGACGGCGTCCGCATCCTCGCGGACGTGGACGTCAAGCACTCCGCGCCGCTCGCCGCCGGCGACTGGGAGGCCGAGTCACTCGCGGAGTCCGCAGAGCGGGGCCTCTCCGACGCCGTCGTGGTCTCCGGCCAGCGAACCGGCCGGGCGACGCCACTGTCGGCCGTCGAGGACGCCGTCGAGCGACGCGACAGTCTCGGTCTGGCGACGCCGGTGTTCGTCGGCAGCGGCGTCACGGCCGACAGCGTGGGTGAGCTCATGCGGGTCGCCGACGGCGCCATCGTCGGCACCTCGCTGAAGGAGGGCGGCGAGACGCAGAACCCGGTCTCCGTCGAGCGGGTGCGGGACCTCGTGGCGGCCGCCGACGCGGTCCGCTGAGCCAGTCAGGAGCGCTCGGCGAGAAAGTCCGTGACTCGCTCGCGGGTCGGCAGGCCGCCGCGTGCGCCGTTGCCGGTGCAGTTGAGTGCCGCGACGGCGGCCGCGAACCGACCGGCCTCCCGTGCCGGCCGGTCCTCCAGTAGCCACGCGTGGACGAGACCGGCGTGGAAGGCGTCGCCAGCCCCGGTCGGGTCCACCGTCTCGACGTCGAAGGCGTCCACCGCCACTCGGTCGTCCCGTGTCAGGAGGACGGCACCGTCCTCGCCACGCGTGAGTGCCGCTCGGTCCACGCCACGCTCTCGCAACAGGGCGATGGGGTCGTCCGCGCCGTGGTGGTCACAGTAGGCCGCCGTCGCCACCTCGCCGGCGACGAACAGGTCCGCTGCGGCGACCGCGCGGTCCACGGTGTCCGGTTCCGTCCCGCGGTCTCGTAGTTCTGCGAGGGGCCCGGAGAGGTCGAAAGAGAGCCGCGACACCGTCCCCTCGGCGCGGGCGCTCACCAGCGGTGCCACGTACCGGTCCGGGACGTACGCCGTCGTCGCCACGGCGTCCGCCCGTGCGAGGTACGGTCGGTCGGCCTCGCGGAAGTCGAGTGCCGCCACCGACCGGCCGCCGGTGACCAGCATCCGCTCGCCGCCGGCGCGAAACACCATCGAGTACGTCGAGGGCTCCGGACCGCGACGCACCCGCGTCGTGTCGATGCCGCGGGCCGTCAGTTCTCGCTCGACGGTCGCGCCGCGGTCGTCGTCGCCGAGACGAGTGACGATGCCCGTCTCGCGGCCGAGACGACCGAGGGCGTCCGCGACGTTCGCGGCCACGCCGCCCATCGCCTCCGTCTCCGCCCGGACGTACGCCCCGCCGTCGGGTTCCGGGAGGTTCGACAGGGTGTAGCAGTGGTCAACGACCGCGCCGCCCACCGTCACAACCTCGGTCACCGTCCGGTCACCGCCGCGTTCGACTGCACGTCCCTCGACCGCCGACTCGCGACGTATAACCCTACTCCCCGCGGCGAAAGTGGCGGAACTGGTCGTCCGCCCCACGGCGGGTCGCGACCGTCGCATTCCGCCGGAGTTACAGCCACGAGAGGAAGATAGCTGCCAACTGTCCGGGGTCGGGGTCGCGGCGCACCTCCACCGTCTCGACCCACTTCACCCACTGGAAGCCGCGGCGACCCGGCGCGACGAGGCGCAGGGGGAAGCCGTGGCCGTCGGAGATGGTCTCGCCGTCCACCCGCGTCGCGAGGAGGGCGTCGCGGGCCTCCTCGACCGGGAGTGCCCAGCGGTAGCCGGTGACGGAGCGAAAGGAGACGTAGCGGGCGTCCTCGGCGACGCCGGCGGCGTCCAGGAGGCGTCCGACGCGGACGCCCTCCCACTCGCTCCGGGCGTACCAGCCGGAGGTGCAGTCCAGCGTCGCCGCGAGGGTGTCCTCGTGGTCGGCGACCGTCTCGTAGTCGGCGCCGACCGTCCGTTCGACCGCGCCGACCACCTGCAACTGCCAGTCGTCAGGGTCGATGGGGTCGGGGTCGTCGGCCATCCAGGACGTGACGGGAAAGGCGTTGCCGGCGAACTGCCCGCGGTCGCGAGAGCCGGTGAACCGGCGGTCGCCCGCGAGTCCGGTGACGCGGTTGATCCCGCGCTGGAGCGCCCACGCTCCCACCCCGACGGCGGCGAGACCGGCGTACGTGATCGCCGTGCGTCGCCCCTCGAAGTCGGCGGTCGTCGGCCACCGGAAGCGCGAGCGCAGGTGGACCAGCAACACCGGCACGACGAGGATACCGAGGAGGATGTGGAGGTTGAGCAGGTTCCAGAGGGCGAGGTCGGCGTTCGCGCCGAACGTCCACGCGACCCCCGTGAGGACGGCCCCGACGGCGAGGAGAGTGAGTGCGACGGAGACGACCGTCGTCCGGGTCCACGCTGCCTGCGTCACTCGCGGTCGCACCCGGCGGAGCTTCCAGTACAGCGCCACGAGGAGTACGACCCCGGCGACGCCGTGGAGGGCGAACACCCACCAGTCGCCCGGACGTCCGCTGACGAGGCTGACGACGCCGGAGACGACGGCGACGACGACCGCCCCGAGGACGGTCCAGTCCACCAGCCGCGGCGGCAGCGGGGACGAGATCCGTGCCACGACGGCACCACGGAGCGGTCGCACTTGTGTCTGTCCCGTCCCGCCGGTCCCGGCAATTTTTGTGACTGGCGTGTCAAGAGAACGTCGCCATGCCGACCGATCCGACCGGTCTCCAGGAGGCGACGACCCGCGGGAGCGACGAGGACGCCGACAGTCTGCTCGGCGTCGCGGGCGGGTTCGCGACGTTTCTCGTCGTCTCCGCGGTCGTGGTGGGACTGCTCTGGGCCGTCGGCGCCGTCGCGCCACGCTTCCTTCCCGAGTGGCTCGTCCCGCTCGTTGACGTCGTCGTCTTCGCCGTGGTCGCGGTGGCGGCGACGTGGACCGTGTTCCGCGTCCTCGACCGGCGCTGACGGCTACCCGTCCGGCGGCTGGAGGCTACGGCCGAACTCGTCGAACCGTTCCTCCTCCGAGAGCGAGACCGACGAGTCGAGTGCCCGCTCCTCGCGGCGGTCCACGTTCGCGTCCTCGACGTCGTCGGCGACGGACTCCCAGCCCGGCTTGACGCGGACGGACTTCGCGGGCGTCCCCACGGCGACGTGGTGTGCCGGGACGTCCGCGGTGACGAGTCCCCGCGAGCCGACCATGGCGTTCTCGCCGACGCGGCCCCCGGCCTGTACCACCGAGTTGTAGCCGAGGCGGGCGTCGTCCTCGATGACCGTGCGGTAGTTCGTCACCGCCGTCTGGTCAACGATGTCGTGGCTGTGGGTGTAGATGTGCGTGCTGTCGGCCATCGAGACGCGGTCGCCGATGGAGAGTTGTCCGCGGTCGTCGAGGTGGGCGTCGTCGTGGACGACCACGTTGTCACCCATCGTGATGTTGTGACCGTAGGTCATCGTGATCCCGCGGAAGAGTCGCAGGCCGTCGCCGGCCTCGGCGAAGAGGTGGTTCGCCAGCATCTGGCGGAAGGCGAGCGCGAAATCCACGTTGTCGGCGACCGGCGTGTTGTCGAACTGCCGCCAGAGCCACTGGAGCGGCTTCGACCGCTCGAACGCCGCCTCGTCCGTCTCGGCGTAGTACTCGCTCTCTAGCGTAGCCGAGCGCGGGTCGTACGACCGGAAGCGCGCCCGCTCGACGGCCGACACCCGCTGGCCGTCCTGCCACGCCTCGTACCGCTCGCGGTCGCCGTTGAGGTCCACGAGGACGTCCCGGACCACGTCGCTGTCGTCCTCGTCGCTCGCGAGGCGGTCGTCCACCTCGGCGACGAAGGCCGACAGGTCCGACTGCGCCGACTCCGGGAGTCGCACGCGTCGCTTGGTCATGGCCCCACCTCGCGAGGCACGGACAATAGTGCTTCCGTCGCCGGACGGTGCCGCCGAGACCGACAGTCGCCGGCGGCTCCGGCCCGACTCAGCGAGACTGGTCGTCGGCGTCCTCGCGGTCGCTAGCGCCTTCCTCGGACCGCGTCAGTTCGAACTCCGAACCCGGTCGCCCGGCGGCTTCGACGACCGAGTCCTCGACGACGATCGGACAGTCCACCCGGAGGGCGACGGCGATTGCGTCACTCGGGCGGGCGTCGAAGACGACGGCCCGGCGGTCGCCGTCGCGGTACACCTCGGTCTCTATTTTCGCGTAGAAGGTGCCCTCGGAGAGGTCGTCCACGCGGACGCGGTCGATGGCGCCGCCGAACTCGACGCTCATCTCCACGAACAGGTCGTGCGTGAGCGGTCGTTCCGCGGGGCGGCCCTGGAGGGCGAGTTGCATCGAGTGTGCCTGCTCTGGGCTGACGTAGATCGGAACCACCTCGTCGCCGACCGAGAGGACGACGACGTGGGCGCGGCCGTCGTCGTCGATGCTGACTCCGACCCCCCTGACGTCCGCCTCGTGTTCCATGCGTACACTCGGTCGCAGGGCGTCAAAAATCCCGTGGGGACTCCCGTCGCCTGCGAGCCGAGACGGTGCCCCGGGCCGGCGACGGACGGCACCGGCTTCAGTCGTCGTCGGTCGTGGCTCCCGTCTCCGTCTCGGCTCCGTCGTCGGACCGCTCGTCCGTGGACGGCACCACGCTCCCGTACGCCGCCGCGATGGGGTAGCGCCAGCCGCTGCCGAGTGCCTTCTCGGTCAGCTTGAGCACCGGCGGTGCCTGCCGGCGCTTGTACTCGGAGCGGTGGAGGCGACCGACGGTCTCCCGGACGAGAGACGGGTCCTCGCCGTCCGCGACCAGCGAGTCGGCGGGGATACCCTCGTCGAGGTAGGCCCGGAAGACGCGGTCCACGTCGGCGTACGGCGGCAGGTCGTCTTGGTCGGTCTGACCGGGTCGTAACTCCGCCGTCGGAGCCTTCTCCACCACTCGCTCCGGGATCACGCGACGCTCGGCGGTCGCGTTCAGGTGGTCGGCCACCTCGTACACGACGCCCTTGTAGCAGTCGCCGATGGGGGCGAGCGCGCCGACCATGTCGCCGTACAGCGTGTTGTAGCCGACCGCGAGTTCGCTCTTGTTGCCCGGCGCGAGGACGAGGCGGTCTCGCTTGTTGGCGATACCCATCAGGAGTGTCCCGCGGGCCCGTGCCTGGAGGTTCTCCTCGGCGACGCCTCGTTCGGTCCCCTCGAACACGGGCTCGAGCGCGGTCTCTAGCGCCTCGCGCACGCCCTCGATCGGGACGACCCGGAAGTCGATGCCGAGGTTCGCCGCCAGCCGACGGGCGTCTTCGGTGCTCTCCGTGGCGGTGTGACTCGCCGGCATCGCCACGCCGAGGACGTTCTCGGGACCGAGCGCCCGCGCCGCCAGCGCGGCCGTCACCGAGGAGTCGATGCCGCCGGAGAGACCGACCACCGCCCCCTCGAACCCGGTCTTGCGGAAGTAGTCGCGGACGCCGAGTTCGACCGCGCCCGTGACTGCCGCCGCACGGTCCGTCGCCGCCGGCGCCCTCGCCGGGCGGTCGTCCACGCGGCGAGTGCGGGGTTCGTCGCCGCCCGCCGACTCGCGGTCGCCGACCGGCACCCGGACGATAGCGGTGTCCTCCTCGAACTCGGCGAGGCGGGCGACCAGGGACCCGTCGCGGTCGAGTGCCAGCGAGCGGCCGTCGAACACCACGTCGTCGGTCGCGCCCACCTGGTTGACGAACACGAGAGGGAGGCCGTGGTCGCGGGCGTGTGCGGCCATCAACTCCCGGCGGTGGGCACCCTTCCCGAGGGTGAACGGACTTGCCGACACGTTCACGAGGAGGTCCGCGCCGGCGGCCGCGACGTCCTCGATGGGGTCCTGGTCGTACAGCGGGCGGTCCCACGCGTCGGGTTCGTTCCAGGCGTCCTCACAGACGGTCATGCCGAGCGTGACGCCCGCCACCTCGTGCGTGACCGCCTCCGTCCCCCGTGCGAAGTAGCGGTCCTCCTCGAACACGTCGTAGGTCGGCAGGAGTCGCTTGCGCGACCGCCCGACCACCTCGCCGTCGGCACAGAGCACCACCACGTTGTACAGCGGCTTCCCCCGCGGCGCGGGGTTGCGCTCTACGCCGCCGAGGACGACCGCCGGCCCGTCGCCGTCCGTCAGGGTCGCGACGGCCGACAGCGCGTCCCGTTGCCGGTCCACGAACGCGGACCGCGTCAGGAGGTCTCGCGGTGGGTATCCTGCCGTCGCGAGTTCCGAGAATACCACGAGGTCGGCCCCCTCGCTCGCGGCCGCCTCGACGCGGTCTGCGATCCGCTCTACGTTGCCGGCCGTGTCGCCGACCGTGTAGTTCACCTGCGCGAGTGCGACGTCGAGAGCGTCTGTTCCGGTCATGATTGCCGTCGGCCGTCCACGTCGGCCGCCTTCGTTCGTACTTCGTCCGCCACGCTCAAGTCGGTGTCGGACGGCGGTCTCGGCCGGTCGCCGCGGTCGCTCTCGTGCCGGCGAACGGGAGCCAACGCTGAAGCCTCGGCCGCCCACAGGAGGCACGTGAAACTGCTCGCGACGACGAACCCCGGACTCGAGTCGGTCGCCGCCGCGGAGGTGGCCGCACTCACCGGCGCGACCGCACGACGACGCTATCGCGGCGCGGTCGCGTTCGGGGCCGACTCGCCGGCAGTCGTCGGTCTCAACTGCCGCGCTCGCTCGCTCCACCGCGTGCTGGTCGTCCTCCGCGACGTGACGCTGTCGCCGCCGTCGCTCGCGGCAGTCCGCGACCAGACCTGGACGGCGGCGGTCGCCCGGTGGGTCGCGCCCGACCAGTCGTTCGCGGTGCGGGCGACGCGACACGGCGACCACGAGTTCGGCAGTCCGGCCGTCGCCGACCGCGTCGGACAGGCGGTGCGGGACGCGGTCCGGGCGGCGACCGGCGAGACGCCGGCCGTGGACCTCGAAGACCCGGACGTCGTGGTCCGGGCGTTCGTCCGCGAGGACGACTTCCTCCTCGCGGTGGACACCACGGGACGGTCCCTCCACGACCGGGCGTACCGCGTCCGCGACCACGACGCGCCGCTCCGGCCGACCGTGGCGTGGTCGCTCGTCCACCTCGCCGGCTTCGGTCCGGGCGACACGCTCCTCGACCCCACCTGCGGCACCGCGCCCGTCCCGATAGAGGCCGCTCTCGACGCCCTCGACAGGCCGCCGACGCCGGACCGCGAGTACGCCTTCGAACGCCTCCGGCCACTCCGCGACGTCGCGCCGCCGTCGGCTCCGGCCCCACGCGACGAACTGCCGGCCGGGACGACCGTTGAGGGGGTCGAACTGGACGCGGACCGCGTCGCGGCCGCCCGGGAGAACGTCGCCGCGGCGGGCGTCGCGGACGCCGTCACCGTCCGCCAGGGAGACGCGACCGAGACCGCGATGACGGCCGACTGCGTCGTCGCGAACCTGCCGTTCGGCCACCGGACCGAGAGCGGCGTCGCGGGACTGTACGACGGTCTCTCGGCCCGGCTCCGCGAGGGGTCGTGGCGACGCTTCGTCGCGCTGACGACGCGCCCGGAACTGCTGTCGGTCCCGGTGACGCGGACCGTGGACGTCCGCCTCGGTCGTCTCGAGGCGACGGTGGTCGTCGCCGACCGGTAGCCGCCGTCGGCGGACACCGACAGTGACATACCCGTCACCACCCGGAGCGGGGACGTGTTCGAGAACCGCCGCCGGGTCGCCTGTCTCGTCGCCGCCGTCGGGATGGTCGCCGCCGGGACGCTCGCGACCGGCGCGTTGCCCGCGACGACGGCCGGGCAGGTGGTCGCGGGCGGCCTGATAGTGGCAGGCTTCGGTCTCGCCTTCTACTGTCTGGGTGCACTCGAGTTTCCGGAGTGAGCCGTCACCGCCGGAGTACGGCGTCGTCGCCGAGGTCGTAGAAGCCGGGACGTCCGTCCACGAGTGCGCGGTCACCGCCGTCGCCGTCGTCGAGGGACACTCGGCCCGCCGCCACGAGGTCGAGAGCGGTGGCGAGTGCCGGCCCGTCGCCGGCCCACTTCATCCACTCCTGATGGGCGGCCATGTAGTCGTCGAGTGTGTCCGCACCCCGCTCCGACCCGGCGGCCCACTCGACCAGCGGGCGGTGGACCGGCAGCGGTCGCGAGCGGACGAGCACCGGCCCCGCGTCCACGGTCGGCGTGACGAAGTGGACCGTCGAGCGCGTGGCGCGGTCGCCGGCCGTCACGGCCGCCCGCACCGGGTCGAGACCGGTGTAGGCTCGCTCGCCGTCTTCCTCGACGGTCAGGTCGCCGGGGTGGACATTCAGCACCGGGACGGTCTCGGTCACCGGAGCGGTGAGTATCCAGAGGTAGCCCGAGAGGACGACGACGTCCGGTTCGGGGTCGAGCGACCGGAGGTGATTGCGGGTGCCCCGGTCGAACTCCCGCCGCAGGTCCATGTCGTCGGTGTCGGCGTCCCGGTCGGCGTAGAACGCCCGGACGTCGCGGACGGTCACGTCCACCCCCCGGTCGCGCAGTGCCGTCACGCCGTCGGCGTCGGGGTGCGAGGCGACGGCGCCGACGACCCGCCAGTCCGCGTCCGTCGCGACGTCGAGGAGGTGACGAACGCCGCTCGCGCCGCCGGAGAACAGGGCCGCGACGCGGAGCGGCCGGTCCGCGTCGAACACCGTCTCGCCGTCCATGCGCGCCGCCACGACGGCCGACGACATATACGCGCCGGTGTCGGCCCGGTTCACTCCCGGAGGGGCGACGACGGGTCGAAGAAATCTCGTCGCTGCCAAAAGGACAGAAATATATAACGGTCTATAATGTAGAATGCGCAACTCCGCCCTCCCTACCACGACGAACGACACCGCCACCGACGGTCCGGTCGCCGCGGAACTGTACTGCAGGCCCTCCACCGCCGCCGCCGCCGCCGTTGACCGCCACCGCCCCCGTCTCTCTCACCCTCGGCAGGCCTGCCGTCACCCGAACCACCGATCCCGGCCTGCGCGGTGTCGCCACTCCGTTCCGTGTCGTGCCGTCGCCGTCAGAACCGGGCTCGTCTCCGAGCGGTCTCGACCGCCCCCGTCGAGGACGACCCCGTATGGCGAGTCTCGGTCGGTTCTCCGTAGCGCGGCCTCGTGGTCGTGGCCGGTTCAGGCGGTCGCGCTCGCGCCGCCGCCCGCGCCCGTGTCGAGACCGTCGTAGGCCTCGAGCAGTTCCGTGTAGCGGTTGCGGATGGTGACCTCGCTGACGTCGGCGACCTCGCCCACCTCCGTCTGGGTGAGGCGGTCCTCGGTGAGGAGTCCGGCGGCGTACAGGGCCGCGGCCGCGAGGCCGACCGGTGACTTGCCGACGTGGACGCCGGCCCGCTCGCCGGAGCGCAGGAGTTCCCGGGCGAGGCGTTCGGTCTCGCCGTCCAGGTCGAGGTCGGAGGCGAACCGCCCGACGTAGGTGGCCGGGTCGGCGGGCTGGACGCCCAGACCGAGTTCGCGGACGACGTAGCGGTAGGCCCGCTTGAACTCCATCTCGTCCACCCGGGAGACGGTCGCGAACTCCTCGAGCGTGCGGGGAGCCCCCGCCTGCCGGGCGGCGGCGTACAGCGAGGCCGTGGCGACGGCCTCGATGGAGCGACCGGGGAGGAGGTCCTCCTCCAGCGCCCGGCGGTAGATGACGCCTGCGGTCTCGCGGACGTCGTCGGGCAGGCCCAGGGCCGAACCCATCCGGTCGATCTCGCCGAGAGCCTGCTTGAGGTTGCGCTCCTGGTGGTCGCGGGTGCGGAAGCGCTCGTCCCACGTGCGCAGCCGCTGCATCTTCCTGCGCTTGCGGGAAGACAGCGCTCGCCCGTAGGCGTCGCGGTCCTGCCAGTCTATCGTCGAGGACAGACCCTCGTCGTGCAGGAGTTTCGTCCGGGGAGCGCCGACGCGAGACTGGTTGGTGCGCTCGCCGTCGTCCACGGTCCGCCAGTCGGGCCCGTGGTCGATGTTGCCGGCCTCGACGACGAGACCACAGTCCGAACAGACCGTCTCGCCGTGTTCCTCGTCCCGCACCAGGTTGCCCTCGCACTCGGGACAGTGCATCCGCTCGCCGCGCTCTCGTTCGGCAGCGTCGCTGTGCTCTCGCTTTCGGTCCGCCTCCCGGCGTCTCACGCGGGCCGTCGTCGGCGTGGCGTCGTCGGAACCGGACTCGGACCGCTCGGTTTGGGGGGTGTCGTGTGTCGTCATGTGGAGAATCCCGACCGTCGGTGACCGTCCGACAGTCGCTAACTATACGTAACCGCGTGCCGGTATTAAAGGCGTCGCGGTTCGACCGGTCACGCGCCCGACCGCTCGGGGATCGAAGGCGCTCTCTGCTGCCGGTTTCCGGACTCTCGTGGGGTCCCGAGAGAGGGGTGCAGTGGCCGGTTTAGGAGTCGCCGGACGCCAGCAGTTCGAGGGGGTGTGCCACCGGCTCCGTCGAGAGGTCTCGCAACTGCTGCAGGCAGGAGGCACCTTCGGCGACGACGCGCCCCTCGCGTTCCGCGACGTCGTCGAGGAGTCGTTCGCCGACGTCCACGCTCACCTCGTAGTAGTCGGTCTTGTAGCCGAAACTGCCCGCCATGCCACAGCACTCCACGTCGGTCGTCGAGACCGCGTACCCCGCCCGCGAGAGCGTGGCCTCGACGTACTCCGCGGTGCCGACGGTCCGGCCCTGACAGTGGCGGTGGTAGATCACCGGGTCGTCGTCCCCGCCGCGGGGCAGGTCGGCGGCCGCCGCCCCGTTCTCCAGCATCCCGTAGAGGTACTCGGCGGCGTCGTACGTGGCCTCCTCGAGGCGGTCGGCGGTCTCCTCGGGCAGGAGCCTGTGGTAGGCTCGCCGCACCATCGCGAGGTCGCTCGGCTCGACCATCACGACGTCTCGGCCCGCTTCGGCGTGGGCGGTGAGCGCGTCGGACACCGCCTGCGCTCGCGTCCGGGCCGTGTCCACCATCCCCTGCGAGAGCGGCGCGCGACCGGACTCGCCCACGTCCGGCACTCTCACGGCCACGTCGAGTGCCTCGAGTGCCCGCACCGCCGCCCGCCCTCGCTCCGGGACGAAGTAGTTCGTGTAGAGGTCCGGATAGAGCACAACCTCGCGTTCGGGTGCCTGCACCGTCTCGCGGTCGGCCGCCCACTCGACCAGCGTCTGACCGGCGAACGTCGGCAACTGCCGGTCGGCGTCGATGCCGACGGTGCGCTCCAGCAGTCGCTTGACCGGTCCGACGCGGGCGAGCCGGTTCGTCACCGGGGCGAACGCGCTACCGAGCGACGCGAGGCGGTCCACGTTGCCGAACACCCGCTTGTCGAGTGGGAGTCCGGCCGGTTCCGCGTCCGGCGTCAGCCCCTCGACGAGGAAGTCGAACTCCCCGGGGTCGGCCGACCGGTTGAGCCGGTCCCTGACGACGGTGTTTATCCACGGGATGTCCACCTTCGTCGGGCAGTTGTCCACGCAGGCAGTACAGCCGGTACAGAGGTCGTTGAAGCCACTGGCGTCGTGACCCTCCAGACCGTGTTCCCACCCCGAGGCGATGCCTCCGGTGTACGTCTCGCCGCCGAAACCGTGACCGCCGACGGAGCCGAAGTTCTCGCACGCGTTCGCACACGCCCCACAGCGCACGCAGTACAGCGTCTCCCGGAGGTCCGGGTCGTCCCGCATCGCCATCCGGCCGTTGTCGAGGAGCACGAGGTGGAAGTCTCGCTCGCCGCCGGTACTCGGTCCGTCTCCACCGAAGTCCACCGTGGGCGTCTCGACCGGCGGGGTCAACAGCGAGAGGTACGAGGTCAGGTCCTGTCCGGTGCCGGCACGACCGATGAGTTCGAGGAAGGGGGTGAGGTCCTCGACGGTGGGCACGAGCTTCTCGACGCCGGCGACGGCGACGTGGGTGTCCGGCGTCACCGCCGTCTTGCGGGCGTTGCCCTCGTTCGTCACCAGCAGGATCGACCCCGACTCGGCGACGACGAAGTTCGCGCCCGTGATGCCGACGTCCGCCTCGCGGATGCGGCGCCCGACGTGTTCGCGGGCGAACTCGGTGAGTTCCTCGGGGTCGTCCTCCACGTCGGCGTCGAAGGCCCGGTCGAAGATGTCCGCTATCTCCCCCGGCGTACGGTGGATGGCCGGTCCGATGAGGTGGGAGGGGTCCTCGTCGGCCACCTGCAGGATGAACTCGCCGAGGTCCGTCTCGAAGGCCTCGACTCCCGCGTCCTCGAGGGCCTCGTTCAGTGCTATCTCCTCGGTGGTCATCGACTTCGACTTCACCGCGAGGTCGCCGCGCTCGGCGGCTATCTCCGCGACGATGGCCTGGGCCTCGCCGGCGTCCTCGGCGACGTGGACCTGCCCGCCGTTCGCGGCGACGGACTCCTCGACGTCCTCCACCAGCGTCGGCAACCGCTCGATGGCGTCTTCCTTGATGCGGCGGGCCTCCTCGCGCAGGGCCTCCCGCTCCGGCAGCGCCGCGAGCGACTCCGTTGCCTTCCGGTGGTTGTGCCTGGCGTTCTCGCCGATGGTGTCGCCCTCCGACTCCATCAGCGCCCGCAGGTCCGCCGCGCGGTCTGCTTCCTTGCTCATCTATCGGTCCTCCACGGCGAGGACGACCACCTCGCGAGGACCGTGGACGCCCTCGACCAGTGCGCCCATGTCCGCGGTCGCACTCGGGCCGGTCGTCAGCACCTCGCTCGCGCTCCGGTCGTCGTCCGCCGCGGCGCCGTCGCCCTCGCTCGCCCGAGCCGCGGCCACGCCATCGGCGACGCCCGCGAGGGCGGTCCGCACGTCGGACACGACGTTGCTCGCGGGCAGGACGGCGACGTGGCGGTCCACGTACAGGCTCGCCAGCTCGTCGCCCGCCCCCCGCGACCGGACGGTGACGGTCCCACGCTCCGCGATCCCCCGTCTCGCCGGGGTGACGCCGGTCTTCGCCGCCCGCAACAGGTCGCCGCGCTCCCGGGCGGCCGCCGGCGTCGCCGCCGTCGGTAGCGACGCCACCGACTCGGGTAGCGACACGCCGTCGATCCCGACGCCGGTGCCGACCGCGGGCGGTTCGACGACACGCTCGACGGCCCCTGCCAGCCTCTCGGCCGTGGTTCGCTCGACCGTCACGGCCTCGGGCGCGGACCGACGAAGTCGTTCGACGACGTCGGCGGTTGCCACGTCACTCATACACACGGTCTCGACGTGCAGGCTACTAAGCGTTGGTTCCTGCGACGACCGGCTGACCTCGAGGCCGGGACGCGAACTTGAGCCGCCCGCTGACCGACGTGGGCGGTGCGTCGTGGTACGTCGCCTCCGATCGGCCAGCTCCTGCTTGACATCGCCCACGTCTGGGTGGACCCGCGCACCGACTGCGGGGAGTGCACCGGGGCGGACGTCTGCCCCGCTCCGTCCCGACCTTTCGCGACCGGTCGCTACGCCTCGTCCTGGTCGAAGACCATCTCGAGGGTGTACTCGCCGTCCTCCCCGCGGACGACCGACAGCAGGGTGGTGTCCTCGACGAGGAGGTCGATGCCGTCCATCGGGTCGATGGTGCGGGACTTGATGAGGTTCAGGATGGCGTCCTCGAACTCCCCGTTCTCGTCCGGAACGCTGATCGTCAGCGACACACCCTCGCCCTCCTCGGCGGGCAGCGAGAGGTCGATCTCGGTGTTCTCGGCGGCCATGCCGGGAGGTACGACAGCCGCGACTTGAATCCACCGGGTCCGGTAGTCGGCCATCCACGCGCCCCCTCACCATTTAAATACTCGGGAGCGAAGGGTGATGCGTGGCTCAAGTCGAAGTCTCCCTTCCCGAGAACGTCCAGGTCCAGTTCGAGCGCCTCGTGGAGGAGGAGTTCCTCAGCGAGGAGGAGGCCGTGGCCGAACTGCTCCGCCTCGGTCTCGACGCCTACAACCCGGAGGACTCGACGCCGAACATGGAGGAGGAGGTCATGGACGAGATGAGCGAGGTGTTCGACACCGCGGGCGAACCGCCGGGTCCCGACGAGGACGAACACTCCCTCTAGAACAGGCTGCTGACGGCGGCGACGGCGGTCTCCCAGACCGAGAAGCCCGTCGCCAGCCCGAGGAGCGTATCCAGTCCGAAGAAGGCAAACAGCACCGCGGACACGAGGTGGGCCTTCCGCAGGTCGAAGCGGTGCGAGAAGCGGTGGAAGAAGTATGCGTTCAGCAGGCTCACCGGAATGATGGCGAGCATCTCGCCCAGCCAGATGGCCGGCGTCGCGCCGTACTCCGCCGCCCAGTTTATCGTCACTAGCTGGGTCTTGTCGCCGAACTCGCCGACGGCCATCATCGCGAAAATCGGCAGGAACCCCCCGAGGTAGTCCGGGACCTCCCGGCCGAGTATCGTCGCGTCGAGTTCGACCAGTTCCTCGGCCCGGTCGAGACCGCCGTCCGTCTCCGCCGCCCGTTCGTCGTCGCTCGCCGCATCGGCGTAACTCGTGTCCGGCTCGGGCGCGGAGTGGTAGAGCCAGTAGGCGAACGCCAGAAACAGGACCGCCGAGGCGACCGTCAGTGCCCACCCCGGCAGCAGTCGCTGGAGGGCCTCGCCGACGAGTATCTCCACGACCGTCCAGAGGGCAAAGGCCGTGCCGGCCGCGCTCACGACCAGCAGCGGGTGAAAGCGCGTCGAGAGACCGGCGATGATGAACTGCACCTTCTCGCCGGGCAGCACTGCCAGCTGTCCGAGGAAGGCGATGACCATGATCTCGAGAAAGCCCGCCTCCGTCATCGGCCGCCCACCCCGGAGCGTCGTCTCGGGCTCCGACCCTGCGTCATGAGAAGAGTTAGATACGTCTAACAATTTAAGAACTTGGATCGAAACGTCGCGACGGCCCGGACGGCGCTGGTCGGGGAGTCACCTATCGGCTCTCGTGACGATTCCCCGTCTCGTCGCCGTGGACGTCGGCCTCGTTGCCGCGGGCGTCGTCGGCCCGGCACTCGCGGTCCTGCAGAGCCGCCGCGGTAACTCAGCGGACGGCGCGGCCGCTCCGCACGGTCTGTCGCCGACGGAGAACCGTCTCAGGCCGCCTGTGCGGCCTCTGACGCGACGCGGCGCGTGACGTAGCCCGCGATGCGGTTGCGGACGTCCTTGGACTCGACGTTCGTGACCCGTACAACGACCTCCTTGTTGTGCTCGAAGTCCCGCGTGAACGCCTGCGGATACCGCTCGAGGAGGAGGTTCGCTATCTTCTTGATGTAGCCCGGTCTGACCGGCATATCGGTCGATTCTCGGTCCGGGTTGAAAACATCCCCGAACCGCGCTCGTGGCGATCCGACGCCCCGGACGGCGACCGAACCGCGCCCGGACACCGACTGCCCAACGCTTGAGTACCCCGGGCGTGAAGTCGCGGCAGATGGACGGGGTGCGGATGAGTACGGTGGTGTACGCCGACCGGGAGACGGTGTACGACTTCCTGACTGACTTTCCCGGCTACCGCGAGTACTCCGACTACGTCAAGGAGATTCACACGGACGGCGACGGCGGCGTCGGCACCGAGTACGGCATCACCTTCGGCTGGTGGAAGGTCACCTACCTCGCTCGCTCCCGCGTCGTGGGCCTCGACCCGCCGGAGCGGATCGACTGGGACATCGTCAAGGACGTGGACGCCCGCGGCTCGTGGCTGGTCGAGTCCGTGGAACCGCCCGCGGACCGCGAGGTGGCCACCCGCGTCACTATCGACGTTCGCTTCGACCCGGACAGCGTCAGCGCCGGCGCCATCGACCTCCCCCGCTTCGTCGACATCTCGTGGCTCGTGGACAAGGCAGTCCCCCTCATCGTCAGGCAGGCCCGCAGCGTCCTCCGCGGCGTGGTCGCCGACCTCGAGGGGGACCCCCGGGACGTCGAACTCACGGTCCACGAGACGCCGTCCTCGGTGGACGTGGACGAGGACGACCTCGACGTGACCGGCGACGCCGCCCGGTCCTGACCGCACGTCGTCGCCGGTGACCCACGCGATTTTTGTCCCGCACGCCGAAGACGACCCGATGACAGCCGAGGCCGACCTCGTCGTCCGGAACTGCACCGTCGTCACGCCGGCGGGCCGCACTCCCGACGCCGGCGTCGCGGTCGCGGACGGCCGCATCGTCGCCGTCGGCCGCTCCGACAGTCTCCCGGCCGCGGCGCGGACGCTGGACGGCGGCGGCGACGTCCTCGTTCCCGGCGTCGTGGACCCCCACATCCACAACCGGACGCCGGGGCTGGAGCAGAAGGGCGACTGGGAGTCGGAGACGCGGGCCGCGGCGGCGGGCGGGGTCACCAGCGTCGTGGGGATGCCCAACACCGACCCGGTCGTCGACTCGCCCGCCCGCCTCGAGCGGAAACTCCGCCTCGGCGACGAGAACGCACTCGTGGACTTCGGCGTCCACGCCGCCGTCACCGACGACAGTTACGACCGGGTGGCGGCCCTCGCGGCGACCGGCGCGACCGGGTTCAAGGTGTTCCTCGGCACCACCGTCGGCGAGGTGCCGCCACCGGACGACGGCCAGTTACTCGACGCGATGCGTGCCGCCGCGGACGCGGGTGTCCGGGTCGGCTTCCACGAGGAAAACGCCGCCGTCGTGGACCACGAGACGGCGAAGACTCGCGCCGCCGGCCGGGACCGGCCCCTCGACCACGCTCGCTCCCGGCCCGTCCTCGCCGAGCGAGAGGCGGTCTCGCGGATCGGCCTGTACGCCGCCGAGACAGGCTGTCCGGTCCACGCGTTCCACGTCTCCTCGGGGTCGGCCGCCGCGGAACTCCGGCGGGCCCGCGAGCGCGGTGCCGACCTGACCGCGGAGGCGACGCCACACCACCTCTGGTTCGACGAGGACGCCCTCCGCGCCGACGGCGTCGGCAACCTCGCCCGCGTCAACCCACCGCTTCGCTCCCGTGTCGAGCGCGACAGCCTGCGGGCGGCCCTCGTGGACGGCACCGTCGGCTGTCTCGGGTCGGACCACGCCCCCCACACGGACGCCGACAAGGGCCTCGCCGACCCACACGGCGACACGTGGGCGGCGTCGTCGGGCTTCGTCGGTCTCGAGACCGAGGTGCCGGCACTGCTGACCCTCGTCCAAGAGGGTCTCCTCTCGCTAGAGACGTGGGTGGACCGCGCCTCGCGGGCACCGGCGAAGGCGTGGGACCTCTACCCCGAGAAGGGCTCCCTGCAGGTCGGCACTCACGCCGACCTGACCCTCCTCGACCCGGACCGCGAGTGGACTCTCGACCGGGCGACGCTGCACTCGAAAAACACCGCCACGCCGTTCGACGGCACCGCGTTCGTCGGCCGCGCCACGGCCACCGTCGTCCGCGGTCGGGTCGTGTACGACGAGGACCGCGGCGTCCTCGCCGACCCCGGTGACGGCGAGCGCCTGACGCCGCCCCGGGACTGAGACCCCGCCGGCCCGGCCACCGCGCCGCCGTCGCGCCGACCACAACGTCTTATCACGCTCCGGTCCCGCGTCCCGACGATGACCGACGGCGACCTGGGTGGACGGCTCCGCCGGCGGACGCTCCTCTCCGGTGCCGTCGCCGCCCTGGCCGGGTGTGCCGGTCTCGGGGACGGCGACCCGGACGAGACAGACGGCAGCGATTCCACCCCGCCGCCCACCCAGACCACGGCGACCACGGACGGGTCGCAGTCGAAGACCGGCAGTCCGACCGCCACCGCGACGGCGAGCCCCACGGCGGCCCCCGTCTTCCCCGGCTACGAGACGACGCCGGTCAGGGCGCGGACGTCCGACGGCGAGACGCTCGGCCGCGTCACGGCCGCGGTCGCCGACACGTTCGACCTGCGGTACACCGGCCTCAGCGACACGCCCTCGATGCCCGAGGACTACGGAATGCTGTTCGTCTTCGAGGACGTGAGCGAGCGCACGTTCGTCATGCGGCGGATGGACTTTCCACTCGACATGCTGTTCGCCGACGACGCGGGACGTATCACCGTCGTCCACTCGGCACCGGCCCCGGGTCCCGACCAGGACGGCGAGAACATCCGCCGGGAGGGCCGCGGCAAGTACGTCCTCGAGGTAAACCGAGGCTGGGCCGCCGACCGCGGCGTGACCGCCGGCGACGTCCTCGCGTTCGAGTTGCCGTAGCGGCCCGCCCGGCTCGACGCTTCGCGGTCGGCTACGGCACGTCCACGCCGACGGCGTCTTCGACGGAGTCGAAGCCGTCGCGCTCCAGTAGTTCGAGGAGACCGCGGTTGATCCGGCGGGCGGTGGCGGGACCGCCGTACACGAAGCCGGTGTACACCTGCACGAGACTCGCGCCGGCCCGAATCTTGCGGTAGGCGCTCTCGGCGGAGTCCACGCCGCCCACCCCTACCAGCGTCAGGTCGTCCGCGACGGCCGCGACCGTCCGCAGGGTCTCCGTCGCTCGCTCCTCGAGCGGCGCGCCGCTGAGGCCGCCCGACTCGGCGGCGTGTGGCGAGTCGA
Source organism: uncultured Halobacteriales archaeon (assembly GCA_964512525.1). GTDB lineage: Archaea > Halobacteriota > Halobacteria > Halobacteriales > SW-7-71-33 > SW-7-71-33. The sequence goes on along the minus strand of CAZEIO010000002.1, from coordinate 13,064 downwards.
GGTCCGCCCGTGCCGTCGACGTGTTCGTCGCGACGACCCCGGCGACGGGGAACTCGTCGAGGACGGCCACGAGCGACTCGACTGCGGCGCGGTCCTGGTCCGGTCCGATCTTGACGAGTAGCGGTCGGTCCTCGTCGTTCTCGTCGGTGACGGCGCCGAGGAGCGCCCGCAGGTGGTCGGGGTCCGACTCCTCGAACTCGTCGGGGGTGTTCGGGCAGGAGACGTTGACGACGAAGTAGTCGCCGTACGACTTCAGCCGGCGGAACACCTGTCGGGTGTCGGTCACGGCGCGGTCCGGCCCGGAGTCGTTCATCTTCCCGACGTTGACGCCGACGGGCACGTCCGGCAGCGACCGGGCGAGGCGTCGCCGCACCGGTTCGACCCCGTGGCCGTTGAAGCCGAGGCGGTTCACCATGGCGCGGTCCTCGGGCAGTCGGAACAGCCGCGGTCGCGGGTTGCCGTCCTGTGCCTCCGGCGTGACCGTTCCCACCTCGACGAAGCCGAACCCGAGGTCCGCGAGGGCGTCTTTCGTCTCGGCGTTCTTGTCGAACCCGGCGGCGACGCCCACGGGGTTGGGGAACCGCGTGTCGAGTGCCTCGACGGCGAGGCGGTCGTCCGCGACCCGGTAGTGCCGGCGGACGAGCGGCCGGACCGGGGCGGCGGCCTGGAGGGTCTGGAGCCCCCACTTCCCGAAACGGTGTGCCGTCTCGGCAGGGAGCCGGAAGAGCAGCGGTCGCACCGCCCGGTACAGCATCGTCGGTACAGAGGTGTGGCGCGGTCAAAACACCCTCGATCGCCGGAGCCGCAGTCCGGCGGCCGCGGCCGGCGCAAGCGTGATGTCTCCCGGGGCCGACCGTCTCCGCGTGGTCGAGCCGATAGTCGTCCTCGCCGCAGTCGTCGTCGGCGTACACGTCGCGGTCTTCGCTGCGGTCCCGGCACTCGACCGGGAGCGCCGCCGCGCGTTCCGCCGGCGACTCCGGGTCGCGGTCACCCCCGTCGCCGCCGCGTGGACGCTCGCGTTGTGCTCTGCCGTCGCCCTCGCCGCCGTCCTCGGACCCCCGTTCGACGCCGACTGGAGCCGCGGCCGCATCCGGGTCGTCTCTCTCTACGGTCTCGTCCTCGTCGGGGCACTCACGCTGGGCGTCACGGGCCTCGCGAGGGCCGGACTGCTCCTCCGGCGGGTCCGTCGAACGGCATCGGGCTCGCAGACGCCGCCCGGATTCGTCTCGCTCACCGGCACCGCAGAGCGGTTGCCGACCTCCGGTGATGGAGCGGACGAGACCGAGACGTCGCACCCACGGGGAGACCCGCCGAAGACTCCCGTGTTCGGTCACCCGGCGCTTTGCTGGCAGTGGACGGTCGAACTCGACCGGCCCTCGACCGACAATCCGCTCGCCCGGGCACTCGGCACCGACACGGAGATCGTGACGGTCGAGACCGGCGGCGTCCCGTTCCAGGTGGCCACGTCGGCAGGTCCCGTCAGGGTCGATCCGGACGCGGTCGAGTTCCGCCCGGACAGGGCACGCGAGGCGGTGACACGGCGGCCGTTCGGGGCGCCGCCGCCGGGCGAACTCTCCGAGAGTGACGTGGGTAACTTCGGTCTGCCGATGGCGGACCCCGAAGACACGGCGGCGACGAACGTCTTCCGCGAGGGCCACGTCGAGCCGGGTGACGCGGTGACGCTGGTCGGTGACGTCGCCGAGAGCGGTCGCCTCGAGTCGGGCGGGCGGGTCGTCGCCTGTGACCGCGACACGGTCGCCTCGCGCCTGCGCTCTCTGGCGGTCAGAGACGCCGTCTTCGGCGGTTTCCTCTTCGCGGTGGCGCTGCCGTCGTACCTGCGGTGGCTCGGACTCTGCGTCCGTCTCGCCGGTCTCGGTGAGCCGTGTTGACGACGAACCACTTTTTACCGCAGGCCGTGACGCTGGGTGTATGAGCCAGACACACCAGGAAGACATCCAGCAGTGCGAGGACTGCGTGCCGCCCGCGGACGCCTTCTCCATCATCGGCAACGAGACGCGACTGTCGGTGCTTGAGGCCCTGTGGCGACTCGACACGCCGGCTCGTTTCTCCGACGTCCGGGCGGAGGTTGGGATGCGCGACAGCGCGCAGTTCAACTACCACCTCGGCGAACTCACCGACCAGTTCGTCCGGAAGACCGACGCCGGATACGAACTGCGGACGGCCGGCGAGCGTGTCGTGCAGGCGGTGCTGGCGGGGTCGTTCACCGAACACCCCCGCCGGGAGATAGCCATCGACGACCCCTGTGTGAACTGCGGTGCGTCGCTCTCGGCGCGGTACGCCGACGAGCGTCTGACCATCGAGTGCCCCGAGTGCGGCCACGGCCACGGCGAGTACTCGTTCCCGCCGGGTGGTCTCCACGACCGCAGCGACGCCGAGGTACTCGAGGCGTTCGACCAGCGGGTTCGTCACCTCCACTGTCTCTCGAAGGACGGCGTCTGTCCGGCCTGCAACGGGCGGATGGAGACACAGATCGCCCACGAGGGGGACTGCTGTCTCGGCAGCGACATCACGGCCACCCACGTCTGCCAGCAGTGTGCCCACGAACTCTGCTCGGCCATCGGTCTCGGTCTCCTCGACCAGTCAACCGTCGTCGGCTTCTACCGGGACCACGGCATCGAACTCTCGGACGTCCCCTACTGGCGCCTGGAGTGGTGTGTCAGCAGCGACCCCGTGACGGTCCTCTCCGAGGACCCGTGGCGCCTCCGGGTGGACGTGACTGCCGGCGACGAGACGCTGGGCGTCACGGTGGACGGCGACCTCTCGGTCGTCGAGACTGAGCGTCGCTGAGCGCCACGGCTCGCACGCCGCGTCATCCTCTCGGGTCACGTACATAACTGTGCTTTCGTAGTCGATCCTACAAAAACGTAATTCAGATTATACTTATGCGGTCGGGACCCGTCGGTGTAACCACGATGTCATGGACCACCCGCTGCCACGACCCGACGGACAGCCCCCGACAGACACTTCTGGTGGCACTCGCGTTCGCCGCCCCGGTCGCCGCCGGCCTCGTCGTCCTCGTCGGCCCGACGCTCGGGGCCGGCGCACTCCTCGCGGCCGTCGCGGCCGCCGTCGGCCGCGCCCCGGTGACGGCCGACCTGCCCCGCGGCGGTGCCGACCCGGACCTCGACCCCGACTGTGGTCCCCGGCGGGTGGCCTGCGACTGCTGAGGCTCCCGTCTGCCGGCGGACGACCACGCCCTCGCTTCGGCCCTCTTCCCCACTCCACTGGTCCGCTCCGCTCTCCCCGGGACCACCCGACGACCGCCGTCTCCGCGCTACCGCGGGACCGAAGAAACTTGTACGCCGATCCCGAGAAGAGCACAACGGATGCGTCGGCACTACACGTGGAAGGAGGTCCTGGTCGTCTTCGCGTTCTACATGACGCCGCCGGCGGTCGCGTTCGGCCTCGTGCTGTCGGTCCCCGCGACGCTCGTCGTCCTCGGCGCGGCGGCTACCGCAGTCCTCCGCCGGGCGGCGACGGAGGAGTTGGCGGGAACCGTCCGCCGCCGACTCCGTAACGGCTACTGATCGGAGCCGTCCTCGGCGTACGTCGGCCGTCGCTCGTACTCGATGGGGTCCTCGATACCGGCCTCCTGGAAGGCCTTCAGCCGGAAGGCACAGGCATCACAGGTACCACAGGCCGGCGACTCGTTCCGGTAACACGACCACGTTATCTCGTAGGGGACGTCGAGGTCCAGTCCCGTCTCGACGATGTCGGTCTTGGAGTAGTCCACGAACGGCGCCCGGAGGTCGATGTCCGTCTCCGGCCGCGTCCCGACGTCGATGACGGCCTGGAAGGCGTCGAAGAACTCCGGTCGGCAGTCGGGGTAACCGGAGTAGTCCTCGCTGTGGGCGCCGATGTACACCGCGGTGCAGTCGTTGGCCTCCGCGTAGGAGACGGCCATCGACAGCAGGTTCGCGTTGCGGAAGGGGACGTAGGAGGCGGGAATCTCGTCGCTGTCGAGGTCCGCGTCGCCGACGTCGATGTCGTCGTCGGTCAGGCTGGAGGCGCCGATGCGGGCGAGGTGTTCCGTCTCGACGTGGAGGAAGTCCGCCGCGTCGAGGCGTTCTGCCTGCCGGCGCGCCCGGTCGAACTCCACGTCCGCGGTGTCCTGTCCGTAGGATGCGTGCAACAGGTAGAGGTCGTGGCCCGCGTCGCGGGCGAGGTACGCCGCGGTCGCACTGTCCATCCCGCCGGAGACGAGTACGACCGCGCCCTGGTCGTCGGTCATGATACACACTCGGGGGCTCTCTCCCTTGTGTACGTCGGTTCGTCGCTAGGTTCGGGGCGGTCGGTCGCGGGTGTCGTTCAGGTTCCCGGCGCGTCGTTCCAGACGTCCACGTGGACCCGCGGCGTGTAGCGGTAGCCGAACTCCGCGGCGAGTTCGGCCACGCGCCGGCGGGTCTGTTCGAGACGCTCGCGGGTCGCCCCCTCGGGCATCAGGAGGACGTCCGCGTCGCGGACGGGGACGCTCGTCGTCTCCCGCACCCGCTCGACCAGCCGCTCGATCTCGGGCATGTCATCGCGGTCGGTGACGACGAACTTCAGCTGGAAGGGGTAGGTCTCGACGAGGCGGGCGAGGGGTTCCATCTGGATGCGGTCGGCCTCGTGGCGGTCGGCCCACTCGCCGTCGCCCTTCGGGTCGCGCTCGGCGGTCGGCGTCGAACTCGCCAGCTTCGGGCTGACGCTCGCGAGGTCCACCGGGGCGTCGCGAAAGACCGTGCCGTTCGTCTCGACGGTGACGTGGTGGTCTTCTAGCGCCTCGAGCAGCGGCGTCACCTCGTCGTGTATCATCGGCTCGCCGCCGGTGACGACGACGTGGTCCGCGCCGTGGTCTCGTACGCGCTCGACCACCTCGTCCACGGAGAGCCACGCGTGCTGTGGCTCCCACGAGGTGTGATAGGAGTCACAGAACCAGCAGCGGAGGTTACAGCCGCTCGTGCGGACGAACGTCGAGGGGACGCCGGCCAGTTTGCCCTCGCCCTGCAGCGAGTGGAACAGTTCGTTGATCGGCAGGGCGTCGCCTTCGGGTCGCTCGTCGGCGGTCTCGGTCCGCTCCTGCGGGTCGGCGTTCACCGGCATCGGTCAGTCGAGCGCCACGGCGCCGGCGGCCAGTTCGCGCGTCTCGCGCACCTCGACGGCGACCGACTCGACGCCCTCTGGGAGTTCCTCGTGGAGACGCCGCTCGAGGACGGCGCCCATCACCTCCGCCGTCGGCGGGTGGTCGAGGACCACCACGCTGTCGCCGTCGCCGGATCGCTCGAACGCCTCGACGAGAGGGTCGTCCCGTTCGACGAGGAACCGGTGGTCCCACTCGTCGATCACGGCGGTGACGTCGCCCTTGTCGGCGACCCACCCCGCCTCGGAGAGACGACCGACGACCTCCACCGTCACCTCGTAGTTGTGGCCGTGCGGACGCGAGCACTTGCCGTCGTGTTCCATGATCCGGTGGCCGGTGCTGATTCGGATCGGGCGGTCCTCGCCGACGCGGAGTCGCCGCCGCGTGCCGACCAGGCCGTCCTCGTCCGGGCCGGCCGCCGCCGGGTCCGCCGTCTCCTCGCGGTCGGGGTCGGCGTCGCCGGCGTCCGGGGTCCCGGTGTCGCTCATGCCACCACGTCGCTCCCGGACGGGCATAACTCCACCGCGTCGCCCGCCGCCAGCCATTTGCGGCCGCGCCCCCACTCGCCCACGTGACCGACGACGCCGCGCCCGCCGAGGAGAACGTCCTCGGTGGGGCACTCGAACCCTGTAGCACCGACCCTGAGACCGGCTACCTCCGGGACGGCCACTGTCGCCACCTCGCCCGCGACCCCGGCCGGCACGAGGTCTGTGCCGTGATGACCGAGGACTTTCTCTCGTACAGTCGCTCGCAGGGCAACGACCTCGTGACACCGCGTCCCGACCTCGGCTTTCCCGGCCTCGACCCCGGCGACCGCTGGTGTGTCTGTCTGCCCCGCTGGACGGAGGCCCGCGCGGCCGGCCACGCACCGCCGGTCGTCCTCGGGGCGACGAACGCCGCCGTCCTCGAGGACGTGTCGCTCGCGACGCTGCAGGAGTACGCCCGCGACGACCCGTCCGACTGACGCGGCTCCGTCCGTCGCTAACCGCCGAACTTAGGGTGCTCTCTCCCCGACCGGATATATGGACGTTCTCGACGAGAGTGCGGTCCCGGAGCACGCTCGACCGATCAAGCGAGAGGCTCGCGAGTTCGCCCGCGAGCACGTCGAGCCGGTCGCAGCCGACTACTACGAGCGCGGCGAGTACCCCTGGGAGGTACTCTCGGCCGCACAGGACGCCGGTCTCGTCGGCGCGGACATCGCCGAGGAGTACGGCGGACGTGGACTCGACCTGCCGCAGCGACTCGCCCTCGTCGAGGAACTGTTCCACGCCGACGCCGGCATCGGCCTGACGATACAGCTCGCGAGCTTCGCGGCCGAGGCCATCGAGGCCTTCGGCACCGACGAACAGCGCGAGCGGTTCCTGCGACCCGTCGCCGAGGGCGAGCAGATAAGCGGCGTCGGCGCCTCGGAGCCACAGACCGGGAGCGACCTCGCGGGGATGCAGGCGACGGCCGACCGCGAGGGCGACGGCTACGTGCTGAACGGCGAGAAGTACTGGGTGTCGAACGGCGTCGAGGCCGACTGGGTCCTGCTGTACGCCCGCACCGGCGACGGCGCGGACCGACACGACAACCACTCGCTGTTTGCCGTCCCGACCGACACCGACGGGTACGACGCCGAGCACATCCCCGAGAAGATGGGCCTGCGCGCCTCGAAGCAGGGCCACGTCTTCCTGGAGGACTGCTACGTCCCTGCCGAGAACCGCGTCGGCGACGAGGGCGACGGCTTCCGCATCCTCGCTCGCTTCTTCAACCCCAACCGGGTCGTCGTCGCGGGCCACGCGCTGGGTCCCGCCGCCGCGGCCATCGAGGAGGCGTGGTCGTTCGTCCACGACCGCGAGGCGTTCGACCGCTCGGTCTCGTCGTTCCAGTCGGTCCAGCACGACCTCGCGGACATGCTGACGGACTTCGAGGCGTCCCGGTCGCTCGCCTACGACGCCGCAGAGCGAGTCGAGGCCGACCCCTACGCCGGCCGCTGGGCGTCGATGGCGAAACTCCACGCCAGCGAGACCGCCACCGACATCACCGAGCGGGCGATGCAACTCCACGGCGGTCGGTCGATCCTCGCCGAGCGACGGGTCTCCCGGATCTACCGCGATGTCCACATCACCCGCGTTTACGAGGGCGCGAACGAGGTCCAGCGCAACGTGGTGTACAAGCAGGCCCGCTCCGAGGCCGCAGCCGCCGCCCCCGAGGCCGACCGGGACGGCGACAACCGCCCGACCGCCGAGGCCGAGCCGGGTGAGGACTGATGGACCTCGACCACGTCCACACCGCCGCCGACCGCGACGCCCTCGCCGCGGCGCTGCCGCCCGCCCCCGACGGGTGGCTGCGCGACGACCACGCCGGCTCCGTCGAGTACCGCCTCCCCGACGCCGACGGTCTCTGTCACGCCGCGAAGGTCACCGTGCGGCCGGACCCGCTGAGCGAGGCGGCCGTCCGCGTTGACCGGACACAGCACTGCTCGGGAGCGGGCACGACTCGCCACGACGACGTCACGACGGCCGCGGCGGCGGTCGAGCGTCTCCTGTCTCCCCGCGGAGACTCTGCCTGAGCCGACGGCGGGCGTACACAGTGGACGTGGACCGCCCCAGACCCCCCGAGTACTGCCGCAGTGACGACCCGGACCCGCCGTGGTCCGGTCACCCGGGCAGCGACGCCACGAACGGCGCCACGCGGTCGTGTTCGAAGACCGCGGCCGTCGTCCCGTCGAGACGGCGAACGGCGACCCGAACCGGCTCCTCGCGGGCGTGCGCTCGCAACTGCTCGTGCTCGACTCCGCCGGCGAGTACGAGGACGCTGTCCCGGCCGACCGTCTCGACGGTCAGGAACCTGATCCCGTCGGCGTCGGCGACGGAAACCTGAGACTCCTCGACGGGCTCCTCTGCGACTCCTGCCACCGCCTCGGCGGTGTCGCTGCCGACGGTGAACGAGAGGACTTGTCCGTCCGTATCCTCGGCCGCGAACGCCCCGTGGTCGGCGAAGGCAGTCACCACGTCGTAGCCGTCTCGCTCGTACGTGGCGGCCCGCTCCCCGACACTGTCCCGTACGGCCTGCCAGGCACGCGTGGCCGGGTCCGTCATGCTCGTGCGTTGCCTCCGCGGTCGCATTTGGCCTTCGCTTCGCGGCCGACCGCGAGCGGGTCACCCCCCGGCACCGCTCGCCGTCGTCGTCGTCTCCTCGTCGTCGCCGATGTCGGCCTTGGTGTCGATGGCGTCGCGGATGCCGTCGCCGGACTCCCCCTACCGCTTGCCGAGGGCTTCCTCGAAGACGCGCTGGGCGCGCTCGTACCCCTCGTTGCGGTCCACGATGGGGTGGTGGTAGTCCGGGGCCAGTTCCTCGCGCTCCGCGTCGGAGAGCGTCGGCCAGTCCACGATGCGGTCGGCGGGAACGCCCTCGAGTTCGGGGACGTACTCGGTGACGAACGCCGCGCCGTCGTCGTACTTCGCCATCTGCGAGACGGGATCGAAGATGCGGACGTCAACGGAGTCGGTCCCCGTGGAGGCGATCCACTGCCAGTTGCCGTAGTTCGAGGCGGTGTCGTGGTCCACCAACTGCTTCGTGAAGTAGCGCGCGCCGCGGCGCCAGTCCACCAGGAGGTGCTTCGTGAGGAAGGAGGCAACCACCTGTCGCGGCCGGTTGTGGACGTACCCCTCGCGCTCCAGCTGGCGCATGCCGGCGTCCACCAGCGGGTACCCCGTCTCGCCGCGGGTCCACGCCGCGAAGTCGCGGTCGGCGGCGTCGCCGTCGCGCCAGTCGATCTCGTTCGGGAACGTCTTGTAGTTCTCCACGTGGAGGCGGGGGTTGTGGTAGAGGAGGTGGTAGTTCTGCTCGCGCCAGGAGAGTTCGTAGCGGTACTTGTCCACGTTCTTCCGTTCCCGGCCCGTCGCCGCCTCGTACGTCTCGCTCGCGTCCCGCCACACCTCGCGGATGCCGATCATGCCCGCCGCGAGGTACGGCGACATGCGAGAGACCGCGAGGGTGGGGTCCTCGACGGCCGCCGGGAGGTCGTCCCGGGTGTCGCTGTACGACCAGATGCCCTCGTCGAGGAAGCGGTCGTAGCGCTCGCGGGCGGCCGCGTAGCCCGCGTCGGGCAGGTCGGCGTCCACGTCGGGCACGGGCGGCGTCTTCTCGTCGTCCACGTCCACGAGGCGGTCGGGGTCCGGTTCGGGGAACGGACTGTCCACGTGCTGGCGCTGCCAGTCGTCGTAAAAGCGGGAGTGGTTCTCGTAGCGCTCCTCGAGTCGGCCCGGGTCCACGAGGACCAGGTCGGTGACGCCCCGTGCGTCGAGCGTCCGCTCCAGTCGGTCCTGCCGGTTCCGGCGGGCGGCGGCGTAGTCGCGGTTGTAGAAGACCGTGTCGGCGTCCAGCGAGTCGGCGAGGCTGGACAGCACCGGGACGGTGTCGCCCGCCCGGACGAGGAGGTCGCCACCGCGGTCGCGGTAGGCCTCTTTCAGGCGGCGGACGCCGCGCATGAGGAAGTTCCGCTGCCGGGGACCGATCGACGCTAGCCGGTCGGTGTCGTACACGTACACCGGCACCACGTCGTCGTCGCGAGCGGCGAGGTGGAGGCCCTTGTTGTCGGGCACTCGCAGGTCGCGCCCGTGCCAGAACAGGTTCATGTCAGATGGGGGGCCAGCGACGGGTTAAACCACTCGGTCTGGGCGGGTCCTCGCGGGCGGGAATCCGCCACGTCCCGGCGGGTTCGTCAGTCGCCAGCGCTCGCCCGCAACTCGCGGCTGACGGCCTTCCAGCGGCCCCCCCGGAACCACCAGAGGTTGACGACGGCGGGCACGACGGCCGAGGAGACGAGCGACAGGGCCAGGGCGGTCACGCCGAGTGGCGTGACGGTGCCGAGGTAGGCCACCGGCAGGGCGACGACGTAGAAGCCGACGAGCGAGGCGAGGAAGGGCACTCGCGTGTCGCCCGCCCCCCGGAGCGCGCCGTCTGCCGACCCGGAGACGCCGAGCGGTATCAGCGAGAGACCGGCCGCACGAACGAGCAGCGTCGTCGTCGCCGTCGCGCCGCCGTCCACGAAGATTCCGGCGATGGGCTCGGCGAGCGCGAAGACCACCACGGCCGAGAGGGTGTACACGAGCAGCGACAGTTGGACTATCTCGCGGCCGTAGGCCTCCGCCTCTGCCTCGTCTTCCGCGCCGAGTCGCTGGCCGACGAGCGTCGAGGCGGCGATGGAGAAGCCCCAGTTGAACGAGTTCAAAAGCGCCCGCACCTGGCGGGCGACGCCGACGGCAGCGACGGCGACGTCGCCGAAGACGGCTGCGATGGCGAGGAGCGGGAAGACCACCAGGCCGCCGGCGAGGCGCTTGCCGACGAGCGGCGCGGAGACGCGGGTCAGGTCGCGCACGAGACCGCGGTCGAGGTGTGGACCGGAGCGCGTCGGCGGCACTGGACTCGCGCCGCGGCCGAAGTACGACCGGCCGCTCATGCCCCACGCGAACACCAGCGAGACGACCGCCGTCGAGAGTGTCGTCCCGAGGGCGGCGCCGACGACGCCCATGCCGGCCCCGAAGACAAAGGCCGCCGAGAGACCGACGTTCAGGACCGCGCCGCCGGCCCGGACCACCATCGGCGTACGGGTGTCGCCGACGCCGGCGTAGGTGCGACTGGCGATCAGGTTCAGGAACTCGAACAGCAGTCCCGGCGCGACGACGGCGAGGTAGGCGGCGCCGGCGGCCGTCGAGCCGGGCGGCGACCCGAGCAGTCCGATCAGTCGCTCCGGCACGAGGACAAAGAGCGCGACGGTCGGTACCGCGAGCGCCACCGCGAGGACGAGACTCGTCTCGACGACGAGTGCTGCCCGCTCGCGGTTCTCGCCGCCGTAGCTCTGCGAGACCAGCGAGAGGGTGCCGCCCGCGAGACCGATGGCGAGGAACTTCCCGGCCATCCAGTAGGCGTTCGCAAGCGTCAGGCCGGCGACGGCCGTCGCGCCGACGGCCCACCCCACCAGCGCGAGGTCCACCGTCCGCTTGGACATGATGGCGAAGCCGGTGACGATCCGGGGCCACGCCAGGCCCACGGTCTCGCGGAGTCGCGACTCGCGGATGACGCCCGCCCGCGAGAGTACACCGGCGACGGCCGCGCCGCCACGACCGTTCCGTCCACGCTCGCCGTCGCTCACGCTCGTACGCACGTCGCCGCCGGCTAATCCCTTGCGTTCGCCGTCGCCGCCTGCCGCCGCGCGCCGCTCCCGACCGCCCGCGTCGAAAGTTTAACTAGGGATCGAGTCCTTGGAAACCGATAACATGGCACGTTGCCAGAACTGCGGCACCGACGGCACCGTCAGCGACGACCACCTCGTGGACTTCGTGGAGGTCTGTCCGGACTGCGGGCAGACGCTCCGCCGGCGCACGGCAGAGGAGTGACGACCGCTCGACGCCCGCGACGGGCGGCAGTGGGCCACGGACGACGGGAGTGAGCGACCGAAGACGGCGAACCCGGGCCGGTCAGTCGTCGCCGGTGACGCCGGGTCCACGACGCTCCAGGAAGTCCTCGGGGAGCGCCTCGACCTCGCCCAGTTGCACCGACCACAGCTTCGCGTAGAGACCGTCCCGCTCCAGCAGTTCCTCGTGGGTGCCGCGCTCGACCACCTCGCCGTCGTCCATCACGAGGATGGTGTCGGCGTCTCGCACCGTCGAGAGGCGGTGGGCGATGGCGAAGGTCGTGCGGTCGCTGATGAGGTCGTCGAGGTGGTTCTGGATGATAGCCTCCGTCTCGTTGTCCACGTGACTCGTTGCCTCGTCGAGGACGAGGACCTCCGGGTCCCGCAGGATGGCCCGCGCGAGGGCGACGCGCTGGCGCTGGCCGCCCGACAGCTTCACGCCGCGCTCGCCGACCATCGTGTCGTACCCCTCCTGCAGGTCGTGGACGAACTCGTGGGCACCGGCCCGGCGGGCGGCCTCTCTGACGTCCTCGTGGTCCACGTCCGGGATGCCGTAGGCGATGTTCTCGGTGACGGTGCCGTAGAAGAGGTACGGCTCCTGGCTGACGTAGCCGACCGACTCCCGCAGGGAGCGCAGGGAGACGTCCTGTACGTCGGTGCCGTCCACGCGAATCGACCCCGAGTCGGCGTCGTAGAAGCGCAACAGTAGTTTCATCGTCGTGGACTTGCCCGCGCCCGTCGCGCCGACGAGGCCGACGTAATCGCCGGGTTCGGCCTCGAACGAGACGTCGTGGAGGACCTCCTCGTCGGGCGTGCCGTCGGCGTTCTCGTACGCGAAAGAGACGTTCTCGTACTCGACGTGACCCTCGACAGGGCCGAGTTCGACGACGTCGTCGCGGTCGCTCACGCGCGGTTCCTCGTCGAGGAGTCCGACGATGCGCTCGGCCGCCGCCTGGGCGTACTGGTAGCCGTTGATTATCTGGCCCATCTGTCGCATCGGGTAGACGAACCGCCGCGAGTAGTTCAGAAAGAGCACCAGCGTCCCCGCGCTGATGGTCGTGCCCGCGAAGAAGGGGTGCGGCGGCGTCCCGGTGACGACCCACCAGCCCCCGACCATGAACACGGAGACGTACGCCGCGGCGGTGGTCGCCTGCAGGGTGGGGAAGTAGAGGATGCGCGTCGAGATGGCGTCCCACTGGGCCTCGAGGTACCCCTCGGAGGCCTCCTCGACGCGGTCGGTCTCGAAGCGCTCCGTCGCGAACGACTTCACCGTCTCGATGCCGCCGACGTTGTTCTCCAGCCGGGAGTTCAGCCGCCCAACCGAGGAGCGCACGTCCTGGTACTTCGGGTGGATGACCTGGACGAACTTGTAGGAGATGTAGGCCAGGACGGGCACCGCGGCGACGGGAATCAGCGCGAGTTTCCAGTTGATGAGCAGCATCACCGCCGCCATCCCGCCGACGCGAACCACGATGACGATGAGGCTGTTGAGGTTGTTCGTCAGGAACCCCTCGAGCTGGTTGA
>CAZEIO010000001.1:31321-35159 GCA_964512525.1 uncultured Halobacteriales archaeon | reverse complement strand
GGACGGTCTCGCCGTGACGACCGACGAGGACGGAGACGGGGAGTGACCGACCGGCGCGCGGAGCGACACCCTGAAGCCGGACGCGGCCGGACGCAAACGCGGGCCGGCCGCCCGCATTCGCGCGGTGGGGTGGCAGAGTGGCCTATTGCGCCTGCCTTGAGAGCAGGTACCCGCCAGGGTTCCTGGGTTCGAATCCCAGCCCCACCGTCTCTCGCCGCGAACAGTTCGTGAGCGGCGAGTGCGGTCTCTGTGATTCGAATCAGGAAAGGGAAGTGAGCGAGCGAGTAAGGCCGCACCGGAGACTACGACCACGGCGACCGACGTGGTGTCGCCCTTCCGGCGGACGCCAGGACTGTCCGGCGGCGAGGTGCTGGAGGTCGCCGCGAACGCGGACTCGGCGTCCGGGTTAAGAGAGTCGTTTCGGGAAGGGTCGTCCGCGGCCGTCGGGGAGCGGCACCGACCCGGGCCGAACCGTCGAGACGGTCTCGGTACCACTGGGTGCGTCCGCGGCGAGTGCGCCCGCGAGACGGAGCGAGAGGGCTGACGCCGAGAGACGAGACCGGGGGAAACGCCACCCTGATGTAAGCCGGGACCAGACCGTGGCACATGAACGACGGCGAGTGGCCGCACGACCCCGACGGCGAGGACGGCAGCGAGGGGCGACGCGTGTACGGGATGGCCGTCATCGCGAAGAAGGTGGACGAGGAGGAAGACTTCCCGCTGTCTGCCGAGGCGTTCGTCGAGGCACACGGCGACGAGCCGGTGCGACTGAACCACGAGCGAGTGGTCAGCGTCGCCGACGTCTTCGAGTACGTCGAGGAGTCGGAGTTCGAGGACATGGTCACCCTCCACCGCGCCCTCGGGCGGGCGATGCGGTCGGGCGGATTCTGGGAGTACACGCCCGAGTGAGGCGGCCGTCGTCCTACGGTGGGTGTCGTGGCTCGACGGACGGGGAGGTCGGACCGCCGCGTGGAACATACCGGCGATCTTACGAGTCGCTTGGCAGACATACCGCTGGTCACTACCGTCTCTCTTCGGCGCAGTTCGGGGAACGACCTGTGAGAGTTCACCAGAAACGGTGGCTCGCGCCCACCGCGATGGAGGTAGATTTATAAACCGCCCTGAAATATTGTCACATATGTCGTCCGACAGTAACCGATCACGGCGCCGCGACGTACTGAAGACGATGGGTGCGGCGGGAACGCTCTCTCTCGCCGGCTGTGTCGGCAGTGGTGGCGGCGGAGGGGGTGGTCCCGGTGGCCTGTTCATCGTCGGCTATCCGAAGGACGGACAGCAGCTGTTCCGTGACTACTACAGTTCCAGTGACGGATCGGAGGAGATTCTCGTCCCTGACGGCCTGCGCGACGGTGCCCTGCCGGGACAGGTCGGCAACGACATGGCGAACATCACCGGGACGGCACCGGCCGCCGGCGGTCCGGCGCAGGACTCGTTCAACTCGGCGTACCAAGACCGCTACGGCGAGGCACCGGGCGTGTTCACCGCACAGTCCTACGACTCCGCCGCGGTGCTCATCCTCGCGAACGTCGCCGCCGGCGCAAACGACGGCACGTCGGTCCGCGACCAGATGCGCAACGTCGCCAACCCCGGCGGAACGGAGGTGACGCCCAGCAACTTCGTCGAGGGCGTCCAGGCCGCCGCGAACGGCGAGGACGTCAACTTCCAGGGCGCCTCCTCGAACGTCAACTTCAACGACGCCGGCGACCCGGCCAACGCCGCCTACGACATCTGGGAGTTCGACGGACAGGACAGTGAGAGCACCAGCGTCGCCGAGACGCGGTCGTTCCAGGGCGACAACCCGATGGGCACCGGCCCCTCCGCAGACGAGATTGCGGGCGGCACGGGCCGCACGGTCCAGCTGGGTATCCTGTTGCCGGAGAGCGGTAACCTCGCTTCCGTCGGTGGTCCGATGATCCAGGCCGCCCAGATACCCGTTATGCAGGTCAACGAGTCAGACCTCGACGTCCAAGTCGAGGCGACCGTCGAGGACACCGAGACGAACTCCAGTGCCGGGACCGAGGCCGCACAGCGTCTCGTCAACCAGGGCATCCCGATGGTCTGTGGGACTGCCTCCTCCGGGGTCAACGTCCCCGTCTCCGACGGCGTCCTCGCGCCGAACCAGGCCGTCGGCTGTTCGCCGTCCTCGACGGCCATCTCCGTCACGAACCTCGAGGACGACGACTACATCTTCCGGACCGCGCCGTCTGACATCCTGCAGGGCCGCGTGGACGCGCAGGTGATGTCCGAGCGCCTGGGCGTGAGTTCGGTCTCGACGATGTTCGTCGACAACGACTACGGTCAGCAGCTGAACGACCGTTTCGTCAGCGTCTTTCAGGACGAGTTCGACGGCGAGGTCCTCAGCGAGGTCGGCTATCCGCAGAACTCCTCGTCGTACAGTTCCGAGGTCGAGACGGCCCTCTCCGGCGGGTAATCGCTCCGTCCGGGCGGACTCGTCGGGAGACCGGCCCCTCCGGTCCGTGTCGAGACTCGCGACGGACCCTGGTCCCACGGGCGACGACACGAACGAGACGGCGGGCCGCGTGAACGACGATCAGGGGGCTACCCGCCGAGAAAGTCCCGTCTGACCTGGTCGTCGTTCAGGAGGGCTCGGCCGGTGTCCTCGTAACGATTCTCGCCGTCAACGAGGACGTAACCCCGGTCACACCGCCTGAGTGCCTCCTTGGCGTTCTGTTCGACCATCAGGACCGCGGTGCCGCCGTCGTTTATTTCGTCAACCTTCTCGAACATCTCGTCGACGAGGTCCGGCGCGAGGCCGGCCGAGGGCTCGTCGAGGAGGAGGAGGTCCGGGTCGAGCATCAACGACCGGCCCATGGCGAGCATCTGCTGTTGGCCGCCGCTCATCGTGCCCGCACGCTGTTGCTTTCGCTCCTCGAGGATGGGGAACCGTTCGAACACCTCCGCGAGAGCATCGGCCGGTACGTCGTCGAGGATGTACGCGCCCATCTCGAGGTTCTCCTCGACTCTCAGCGACGTGAAAATGTTGTCACTCTGGGGGACGTAGCCGATCCCCTCGCGGATGATCCGTTCCGGGGCCATCCCGGTGATGTCCGTGCCGTCGAAGGAGACGGTCCCGCCCATGTGCGAGGTGAGTCCGAACACCGACTTCATCACCGTGGACTTGCCGGCGCCGTTCGGACCGACCACGGTGACGTACTCACCGTCCCGGACGTCCAGATCGACGTCCGTCAGGATCTGGAGGTCGCCGTAGCCGGCGTCGAGGTCCCGGACCGAGAGGAGCGAGTCGGACCACCGCCGCACGTCGGTGGCGGCGGCCGCCCCCGTCTCGCTCTCGACGGCCCCGCGCCCGCCGTCGGCGACGCGGTCGTGGTCGCGGTCCGTCACGACTCCACCTCACCTCCGAGGTAGGCCTCGAGGACACGTTCGTCCGACCTGACGGCGTCGGGCGTCCCCTCGGTGAGGATCTGGCCCTGGTGCATCACGATGACGCGTTCGCAGTTCTCCATGATGAGGTCCATGTCGTGCTCGACGATGAGGAAGGTGTAGCCGCGGTCCCGGAGTTCGTGGATGTGCTCGAGGAGTCGCTCCTCGAGCGAGGGGTTGACGCCGGCGAACGGTTCGTCGAGCAGGAGGACGTCCGGGTCCGTCAGCAGCGCCCGGGCGAGTTCGAGCAGTTTTCGCTGGCCGCCCGAGAGGTTCTCCGCGTACTCGTCGGCGAGGTGGTCGATGTCGAAGAACTCGAGCATCTCCCACGAGCGCTCGAGGACCTCCCGCTCGTCCTCGACGACGTCGTCGCGTGCGAACGGCAGGACGGACCGCCACAGCGTCTCGCCGCGCTGGT
>CAZEIO010000001.1:0-31311 GCA_964512525.1 uncultured Halobacteriales archaeon | reverse complement strand
CTCGAGGACGGTCATCTCGCCGAGTTCGCGGGCGATCTGGAACGTGCGGACGAGACCGCGGTGGGCGACCCTGTGTGGCGGGAGTCCGGTTATCTCTTCGCCCTTCAGGCGGACGGTGCCCTCGTCGGGTTCGTGGACGCCGGTAATGCAGTTGAACGTCGTGGACTTCCCGGCACCGTTCGGCCCGATGAGCCCGGTCAGGGTGCCCGCCTCGACGTCGAAGGAAGCGCCGTCCACGGCGGTGATGCCGCCGAAGTGCTTCGTCAGCCCCTCGACCTGGAGCGGCGTTTCGCCGCCGTCGTCCGTCTCCCGGTCGGCCGCCGTCTCCGTGTCGGCGTCGGCGGTGGCCCGGTGGCTCTCCGGAGCAGCCTGGTCGCCGCCGACACCCGTCTGGTCCGTTGACTCGGCGTCGCTCTCGACGGCGGTGCCGCCGTGGTCGCCCTCGGTGGCGACCTCCGACTCCTCGACGTCCGAGTCACTCATCGGTCTCACCTCCACGGTCCGCGGTGCCGCCGTCAGTCGCGACCGACGGCGCACCGGAGCGGTCACCCTCGGGGCGGGTCAAGGGGACGGCGGCGGCCTGTTCCTTGCGGTGGCCGAGCAGACCCTGCGGTCTGTTGTGCATCAGCCAGACGAGGACGACGCCCATGATGAGCAGCTGAAGATCGGATATCTTCGAGGCGGTGTAGAGGAGGAGTGGAGCCGGGTCGAGACTGCCGCCTATCGGTGCCATCGCCGCGCCGAAGCTGTCGGGAGCCAGCTCGTCGAGCGGGACGAACTCGGCGATGACGTCCTGCAGGAACCGTGGTCCCTGGAAGAGGACGGCCGCGAACACCGCGCCGCCGATGACGCTACCGGTGTTCGAGCCGGCACCGCCGACGATGAGGGCGATCCAGATGTAGAAGGTCAGCCGCGGCCGGAACTGTGTGTGGTTTATCGTCCCTTGACCGCCGCTGTTCATGAACCAGAGGACGCCGAGGATACCCATCAGGCCACAGCCGACCATGAAGACGATCATCTTGAACCGGGCGGTGTCCTTGCCGAGTGAACTGGCGGCCTCCTCGTCGTCGCGGATGGCCTTCAGGACGCGACCGAACGGCGAGTTGCCCATCCGCTGCAGGAGGACGTAGTAGCCGACGAGGAAGGCCAGCAGTATGAAACTGTAGATGATCCGGTCCACGGCGGTCTGTGGACTGCTGACGACGCCTTCGAGCGCGGCGACCATCGCGTCGTAGATGCCGCCGAGAAAGAGCGTATCGAACAGCAGTTCGGCCTCGCTCCCCCAGTCCAGTTGCAGGCCGTCGCCGCCGCCGAGACCGACGAAGATGCCGCCGACTTGGATGCTCTCGAGGGCGCGATTCCGGAAGACGAACCGGAGTATCTCGCTGACCGCGATCGTGACGATGGCGAGGTAGTCCGCCCGGAGCCTGAGTGCGGGCAGCGCGACGACGAGACCGAACAGGCCCGCGGCGACCCCTCCGAAGACGATGCCGAGCCACAGCGGGAGACCGAGACCGCCGGTCGCGCCGGCGATGGGGCCGCCGCCGCCGGTGACCACGGACTTCGAGGCGAATGCGGTGGCGTAAACGCCGACGCCCATGAAGCCGACGACGCCGATGTTGAACAGCCCGGTGTACCCCCAGTGGAGGTTCAGCGCCAGTGCGGCGATGGCAAACAGGCCGATCCAGCGGGTCAGACTCGTCAGCGTGCCGATGGGATTGAGCCCCAAGATGGCCGCGATCCCAAGATAAACCAGATAGATGACCCCGAGGACGCCGGCGACGAGGACGACGTCGCTGTCCCACAGCGCCGAGACGTCCTCCGACTGGCTGTCGTCGCCGCTCATGCTGTCGTCCTCCCCTTGAAAATGCCTGACGGCGCCACGATGAGGATGACGATCATCAGCGCGAAGGCACTCGCCCGGGCGAGCGTACTCGGGATGAACACGGTCGAGAGGTCCCGCGCCAGGCCGATGACGACGCCGCCTGCCATCGCGCCGTATATCGAGCCGATGCCACCGAGGATGACCGCCGCGAACACGAGCAACAGGAACAGCCAGCCGTCGAACCAGCCGAAGGTGCCCCGCCAGAGCACCCAGGTGTAGCCGGCCACGCCCGTCAGTCCGCCGCCGAGTATCCACGTGAACTGGATGATCCGCTCGGTGGGGATGCCGGTGACGCGTGCGAGGTCCTCGTTGTCGGCCATCGCCCGCATGGCCTTGCCGAGTTTCGTCGTCTGCAGGAGGAGGTGGACGCCGAGCATCAAGCCGAGGGCGACGACGAAGAGCAACACGTCGTGGGCGTCGAACACCACCGTCCCGTCGAAGAAGAGAAAGGAGGTCTGCCCGGCCAGGCTCTGCTGGTACGTGTTGCGCTGGCTGACGCCGAAGACGAAGTTGATCAGGTACCGCAGCGTGAACGCCACGCCGATGCTCGTGATGAGGAGGGTGATGCCGTCACGGTCGCGTATTGGACGGAAGGCGAGGCGGTCAACGGCGAGGACCACCGCGACCGTCGCCGCCCCGGCGACGAGCATCCCGACGACGATGGCCAGTGGCGTGCTGGTGATGGCGATGTCGAGTTCCGAGGAGTTCACCCCGACCAGCAGGAGTGACCCGACGTCGTAGCCCGCGCCGCCGACGACGCCGGCGACCACGAAGGAGGTGGCGGTGCCCGTGAACGCTCCCGTCGTGATGAAGTCGCCGTGCGCGAAGTTCGCGAATCCGAGGATGCTGTACGTCATCGAGAGACCGATGCCGGCGAGGCCGATCACCAGTCCCCGGAGGATGCCGTTGACGACCTTCGTCACGAGACTCGACAGCAGTTGGGAGCCACCTATCAGCTTGATGCCTCCGACGGTCACCTGCAAGTTGAGTAGTTTGAGGATCAGGTCGAGCGTCAGGTACGCCCCGACCACGAACAGCGCCGTGTACACTGGCCGCTCGACGACGACGCCGAGGTCGAGGCGTCTCCCACGCACGTCTGTCACACCCATAGACTACATGCCACAGAGGACAATAAATAACCCTTCGCCAACGCGCCGGGAGAGCATTTAAGTGGCGTCCCGGCCGCGGGGAGTCCCCGTGACTGGTGGGCCGGCCCGTCGAGTGTGGGGATGGAAACGCCTATGCACGCACCGACGGGAGCGAGGGACATGGTAAGGACCCTCGACGACCTCGCGGTCGGGGGGCAGACGATAGGCGTCCGGGTCGACGTGAACAGTCCGCTCTCGGGGGACGGACTGGCCGACGACGCCCGACTCCGGGCCCATCTCGACACGCTCTCCGAACTCGCCGACCGCGGCGGTCGCGTCGTCGTCCTCGCCCACCAGGGTCGGCCCGGCGGTGACGAGTTCGGCCGCCTGCGTCCGCACGCCGAGCGGTTCGACGAGTTGCTCTCGGCGCCCGTCGCCTACGTGGACAGCACGATGGACGCTGCTGCCCGCGAACGGGTGGCCGCACTGGACGACGGCGAGGTCGTCGTCCTTGAGAACACCCGCTTCTACGCCGAGGAGTACATGACCTTCGACCCGCCCGAGGCCGCCGACACTCACCTCGTCCGCGACCTCGCGCCGGGCCTCGACGCCTACGTCGTGGACGCCTTCGCGGCCGCCCACCGCTCGCAGCCCTCTCTGGTCGGCTTCACCCACGAACTCCCGACCTACGCGGGCCGCGTACTGGAGACGGAGATAGCCGTCCTCGGCGGCGTCGCCGACGCCCCCCGCCCGCGAGCGTTCGTCCTCGGCGGGGCGAAGGTGGCCGACAGCGTGGACGTCGCGTGGTCGGTCCTCGACAGCGGCCGCGCAGACGTGGTGTTGGTGACCGGTCTCGTCGGGAACGCCTTCCTCGCGGCCGACGGCGTTGACCTCGGCGAGGGCGCCGCAGTCGTCGAGGAGCGCGGGTGGGAACACGTCGAACGGGCCGCCGACCTCCTCGACGCCTACGGCGACAGCATCCACATGCCCGTGGACCTCGCGGTCGCCCGCGACGGCGAACGGCACGAACTCGGCGTCACGCAGATGCCGCCAGAGCGGGGAGAGACGCCGCGTGACGTCGGCGAACAGACCGTCGAACGCTTCCGGTCGCTGTTCGACCGCGTCGAGACGGTGGTGCTTAACGGACCGGCCGGCGTCGTCGAGGACGAGCGATTCCAGCGCGGCACCCGAGAGCTGTTCGCCGCGGCCACCGGCGTGGGCCACTCCGTGGTCGGCGGCGGCGACACGGCGGCGGCCGTCCGCCGTCTCGGCGTCGAGGGGTTCGACCACGTTTCGACCGGCGGCGGCGCGGCGCTGCGGGCGCTCACCGGCGAGTCGCTACCCGTCGTCGAGGCCATCGAGGAGTACGGCGACCGGACGCCGGACGCGGGGCGAGAGTGATGGCCCGGGCCGTCGTCGAGCCTCCGAACGTGGACGCCGTGGACACGCTCGTCGAGGCGTGGCTCGCACTCGCCGAGGACCAGCGAGCCCACGGCTCGAAACTCCGCACCGACGCGAACCGCACCGCCATCCGTGAGGACCTCTCTCGCCGGGTGGTCCTCGGCGAGGCACTCGTCGCGCGACAGCGAGCGGACGGCGAGGCCGAGAACGGCGACGACCGGGCGGCCACGACCGTCTCACTCGACCGCCCCCCGGAGGACGACGCTCTCGTGACCGGCGAGAGGGTTCCGGGCGACTTCCTCGGGGTCGTCTCGTTCGGACTGTCGGCGGACGGCTTCGAGCGAAGCGTCCAGCGCGGCGAGGTCCACAACATCTACGTCCGACCCGGCGCCCGGTCGCGGGGTGTCGGCACGGCGCTCCTCCGGGCAGCGGAGTCGGAACTGGCCGACGCCGGCGCGGACCGCGTGGCACTCGAGGCACTCGCGGCCAACGACCGAGCGCGGTCGTTCTACCGTCGGGCCGGGTACGACGAACACCGGGTCGAACTGGAGAAGTCTCTCGACTGACCGGGAACGATAGAGACACAAGGGGGGCGACAGAACCGCAGAACGCGCCAGGGGAGCTTGGGCGGTGCAAGCACTCGACTTGTAATCGAGACTTCGTGGGTTCGAATCCCACCCCTGGCTCTTTTCGACGTGCGGGCGCAGAGCGTGACGGCGAGGGCGGGATTCGAACTGGACGGCGGCGAGCGCAGGGAGTCCACGACGCTCGGCGTCTCGGGGACCACAACAGTTGAGGCGATCCCCCGTGCTGACCCGGCTATGACACCCATTCAGGTCGTCCCGACGGCCGCAGAGGTCGTCGGCTTCCTCCTGTACGACTGGGGCGTCGTCGTCCCCGCGACCGTGGTGGTGCTGGTGGTGAGCAAGTTCGACCTCCTGTTTCCCGTCGTCGGGTTCCTCTATCCGGAGACCCGACCCGGCACGCGCCGGGTAGTGGCTCGACTCGCCGAGGTCGCACTGTGGCTGTCCGTTCCGCTGGTCGTATCGACCCGGATCGACCTGGAGGCCGTCTTCGGAGCCGGCATCGGGGCCGTCTTCGTCGCGTACCTCGTTCGCGACCCGCTGAAGGACTCGCTGTCGGACTTCGTCGCGGCCGCCACCATCGCCTCCAACCGCCGGATTCACCCCGGGGTGCGGATCAGGTTGCCCGACGAGGGCGTCGAGGGCGTCGTCGAGGACATCGACACCGACGAGGTGCACGTTCGCCTCGACGACGGTGACCTCACGCACGTCCCGAACGGCGAGTTCGTGGACGCCAGGTGGACGACGGTCGCCGAAGACCCCGACCGGGCGAACTGACGGCGCCGAACCGCCGGTCGGTGGCTGGGCCGTTTTAGTGGTCGGCGTGCGTTCGGCCCGACAGAGCATGGGTGCGACAGTCCCGGAGCGGTTCGCGGAGGAACTCGTTCGCACGAGCCGAACGGTCGTCGGCGACCGCCTCCGGAGCGTGACCTACTTCGACGCCGCCGACGAGGAGCAACTGTACCTGCGAGACGACCTCACGGCCGACGCCGACCTCGTCGGGTTCGCCGACAGCGAGCGACTGGGCTTCCGGTCGAAGTCGGTGTACAGCGGGTCCGAACTCGGCCGCTACCGCTTCACCGTCCGGGCGTTCGAGCGCGGCTACCTCACGCGGATCATCGCCGACGGCCACGGCGTCTTCGTCACGACGGACGAACTCGCACGAGACCGCTTCGAGGAACTGGCCAGCGCCCTCCGGACGGTGTTGCAGGACCACGCCGACGGGAGACAGTGACCGAGTTTCCGCTTTCGGACACGGCGGCTCTGCAGGAGGAGTACCTGGGACTGACCGGCGACGTCCTGCCGGCGCGGGCGGCGGCGAGCGACGCCGACTGGCCGGTCGTCGAGGACCACTGCTTCCGTCGGATCGCACTCGACGTCGCCTTCGGCGACGAGTGGTACGACCACGTGGACGGACGGCCGGCGTACGAGGCGATGACGGCCGACGAACTCCGGCGGGCGATAGCCGTCGCGGAGTCGATGCTCGACGGGCCGGCGCGGGTCGCCGAACTGAACCGGCAGAGCCTACGGTACCGGGAGGGGTAGAGGGCGGTCGGAGGCAGGTCAGTCGGCGCGGAGGCGGTTTAGGAGGGCCGTGGCCGCCCCGGAATCGGGACCGTGGTCGTCGCCGGTGCGGCCCGACGTGCGGACGTCCCCGACCGTGGCGTCGAGAGCGTCCGAGAGGGGCGTGGAGTCCCAGCCGAGGGCGGCGAGTTTCGCCGTCGAGACGACGCTGCTGTCTGGCTGGTAGAGCGGGAAGTCGCCCGGGTCGATACCCTCACTCGCCAGCTCTCGCTCGGAGGCGTACACCGGGTCGGGATCGACGCCGACGCGGTCGCCGAGGCGTGCGACCGTCGAGCGCCGCGAGAGCGCGTGTCGGTCGGCGACGTTGTAGGCCTCGCCGGCGGTGCCGGACTCGGCTACGACGCGAAGCGCGCGGGCGACGTCCTCGACGTAGGACCGGTGCAGGACCTGCGCGCCGTCACCGGGCACGAGGAACGGTTCGTCCGCGAGGACTCTCTGAACCCAGTAGTCGAACCGCTCGGTGTAGTCGTGTGGGCCGTACACGAGCATCGGCCGGACGGCCATCGCCCGGACCCCCTCCGCACCGGCGGCGGCGACGGCGCGGTCACACTCGGCCTTCCGCGGGCCGTACGTCTCCGGGGAATCCTCCGTCTCCTGTTCTGGCGTGCAGTCGTGCAGGGGCGTCTCGTCCTCGCGCCACGGGACGCGGTCGTCGTCGTACGCCGACCCCGAGGAGACGTACACGTAGGCGTCGGCGTCGGCGAAGACGTCGGTCGCGTGGCGCACCTCCGGCGGGTGCATCGCGTACGTGTCGAACACGCGGTCGGGGGCACGCGCCGCGAGGGCCGCGACGTCGTCGGGAACGGTCCGGTCGCCGGTGACGTGAGTGACGGCGTCGTCGTCCGCGAAGGGAGTTCCGCTCTCTCCGCGCGTGAAGACGGTGACGTGGTCGCCTTCGGCGACCAGCTGTTCGACGAGGTGGCGGCCGATGAACCGCGTCCCGCCGATGACGAGTGAGTGCACGTCCCCGCTTCAGCGGTCGTCGTCGTAAGTGTACCCGTCCGTGACCAGACGACCGCCATCTCGGAGCCACGTCTCCGAGGTCGTCGCCGGGACGGGACCTCGAGAATTCCGCTCTGGCACGCGGGGACGGCAAACGACTGCTGGCACTGATAAACCGAGCGGTGTGCTACCGAGCACCGTGTGAACGCGTCTGCTGAAACGGATTTCAGTAAGCGACCGTACAGAAATATCATTCAGCAAATAGTTAAGCGGGAGGGGTGCATACAGATCAGTACACATGACGCGACACGTGACCGGAGAAGAAACGTATCGAGGAACAAATACGATGACCAGTTACGGCCCGACCGGAGCCCTGTTCGGACCGAGTCGCGGCCCGCAGACGACCCGCGGTGCGCTGGTCCTCGCGGCCGTCGCGCTGGGCGTCCTCTTCGCGGCGTCGTTCCCCGTCGCCGCGCTCCTGGGCGTCGTGGCAGCCGTGGCCGGACTGGCCGCACGGAGACTGGCACGCCGTACCGGCGGCGTGTCGCGGTCCGGCGGCAACGGGCGCGGCACGGTTGACGGCTCCCCGCGCCGACGAGAGCCGGCCGACTGACCGCAGAAACGACCACGTCGGCGGTCCGTAGCGACCGTCGCTTCCCCGGTACTACTTCTGCCTGCCGCGGCACACGAATTCGCCGGGAGAGCGGCGCGTCCGTTCGTCGGCGGTCGCGTCCCGAGCCCGCCCGGTCGTCGAAAGGACGATAGCCGTCACGCACGGTGTGGGCAGTATGGCAGACGACCGAGAGACGGCCGACGGTGCGCGACCGCGTGCCGTCGGCATCAACCACGTTGCACTGACCGTCGGTGACGCCGAGGCTGCCGAGGAGTTCTACCGCGACCTCTTCGCGGTGCCGGTCCGGGGTCGGACCGACGGCGGCGTCTTCCTCGACCTCGGCGACCAGTTCGTCGCGCTGATGGAGGACACGGTGGACACGGACGACCACCGCCACTTCGGGCTCGTGGTGGACGACGCCGGCGCGGTCGAGCGACGACTCGACGCACTCGACGTCGAGCGGTTGTCAACCGCCGGTCTCGACTTCCGGGACCCGTGGGGCAACCGGGTACAGGTCGTCGAGTACGGCGAGGTCCAGTTCACGAAGGCCGACCACGTCCTCGACGGGATGGACCTGGCTCTCTGGAAGACCGACGACGCCGTCGCAGAACTCGCGGCGAAGGGGATGGCCCCACCGGAGGAGTGACGCAGGGGTCGGCGTCCGCCTCAGTCGAGACCGTAGCGGGTGCCACAGCGGCTACACGACCAGCCGTGGCCGATGGCGCGGACCTCCTCGAGGGCGCCACACTCCGAACACCGCTTCTCCCACGGACAGGCGGGACAGGAGGGGGTGTTCAGTCGCTCGGTACCGCACTCGGGACAGTCGTGCATCGACCGGTCGTTGGGCCGCGACCGAGGAGAGAGTGACGACCGCGTCGCTCGTCGTGTCGAAGACGCCGGGAGAGTGAAGCGGTGGGGTTACTCGTCGTTGTCGGCAGTGATGGGTTCGGTCTCGACGAAGTCGGACTCCTCCGTGTCGGCGTCGGCGTCGGCGTCGGAGGTGGTGTCCGTCCCCGTCGTCGGCGAGGTGGTTTCGTTCGGCGCGTCACGCATCTCGTTCAGTTCGCTCTCGACCTCCTCGCGACCCTTCTGGAACTCGCCGATGGCCTCACCACTTGCACGAGCGAGCTTCGGGATCTTGCTGGCGCCGAACAGGAGCACCGCGAGCAGCAGGATTATCAGCAGCTCGGGGCCCCCGGGGATGCCGCCGATCTGGAGTGGTCCGAACATACCCACCGGTGGGCGGGCACCGAATGTAGGTCTTTCGCCATCGCAGGCACCGCCACGGCGGGTCGCTGGGGCCGTTGACGGTCGCCCGGAGTCTCACGCCGGGGGGCGGACTCACCCGCCCGTCGGCGTTCCGGGGATCGGCGACTCAGCGGCCCAACGGCGTGCGGCGTCGGCGAGGGCAGTCTCGTCCTCGGCCCCGGGCAGCGAGCGATCGGCGGTCTGACAGGGTCGGTCGAGACCGAGGTCGGCACAGACCGCGTCGGCGGCCGCCTCCGCCATCAGCCTGTACGTCGTGAGTTTCCCGCCGACGGCGCTCGTCAGGCCGCGTTCCGTGGAGACGCCGAAGCCACGAGCGGCTACCGCCCCCGAATCGCTCGCGTCGGTCCCCGGGTCGTACAGGGGTCGCACCCCCCAGTACGGCTCGAGGACCGCGGCGTCGGCGAGTGCCGGCACGACCGCCGCCAGTGACTCGCGGACGGCGGCTATCTCGCCCGTCTCGCGGGGGTAGTCCTCGGGGTCCTCGACCGGCCGGTCCGTGGTCCCGAGAACCGGTCGGCCGTCGATGGGCACGACGATGTCGCCCTCGCCCCGCGGCCGACAGCGGTTCAGCACCCTGCCGACCGGGGGCCCGTCGCAGACGACCATCACGCCACGCGACGGCGTCAGGTCGAGTTCGACGCCGGCCGCGGCGGCGACGCGGTCCGCCCACGGACCGGCGGCGTTCACGACGTGGTCGGCCGAGACGCGTTCGCCGCCCGCGAGTTCGACGCCGGTCACTCGGTCGCCATCTAGAAGCAGGTCGGCGACGGGCGCATTCGTTCGTATCGTCGCTCCCGCCCGCCGGGCGTCGAGTGCGGTGGCGAGACAGAGTGCCACGGGGTCCACGACGCCGTCGGGGACGGTCACGGCCCGTTCGACCGACGACGAGAGGTGAGGTTCGACCTCGCGGGCCGCCTCGCCCGTGAGCGTCCGCGTCGGCACGCCGACCGCGTCACAGGCAGCGACGAACCGCTCGACGTGGGGCGGGTCGGTCGGGAGCGATACGAACAGTCCGCCGGTGTCGGTCACGCAGTGCGGCGCGATGTCCCGGAGCGTCTGGCTCTCCCGGCGGCACTCGCGGGCGCTCGCCGGGTCGGAGACCGCGTAGCGAGCACCGCTGTGCAGGAGTCCGTGCATCCGGCCGGAGGTCCCGGCGACGAGTTCCGACCGCTCGAACAGCGTGACGTCCAGGTCTCGGAGGGCGAGGTCGCGGGCCACGCCCAGTCCGGTCACGCCGCCGCCGACCACGGCCACGTCGGTCATGGAACGGCCTGTGACCGGGCGCGGCAAGTCGCTTTCGGGCCGCTACACGAGGCGGTCCATCACCGGTGCCCGCACGACGGTGAACCAGACGACGAAGGCGGCACCGAGTGCGACCACCAGTGCGCCGACGGTCCACGGCAGTGCCGAGGAGAGGACCGGAAACGAAAGCGCGAGCGACAGGAGGACGACCACGAGGAGCAGTTCGACCCACGTGACGACGGTGGCCTCCGGGTACGCCTCGTACGTCTCTCGCCACTCGGACAGCCACGCGGAGAGTCGGCCGCCACCCATGCCCATGGACGACTCGTGCGACCCGGCCCGCAATGTGCGTTGTGCCCCGGCCGTGCGCCGCGCTGGCACTCCTCTCTCTATACTTATATACTCAGATCGCGTAGATGTATTCGTAATGAACCCACGACGTACCCCCTTCGACGAGATGGACCGCGCCTTCGACAGCATGCGACGCTCGATGGAGAGCATGATGGGCGAACTCGACGCCGGTCGCGGCGCCCTGGGCGGCCGCACGACGAGCGGCACGGCGGTGGACGACGCCACCAACTTCACCATGGACCGCGTCGAGGGCGGCTACGTCGTCCTCGCCGACGTTCCCGGCTTCGAACGGGACGAGCTCGAGATCACCGTTCAGAACGGCGAGATGACCGTCAGCGGTGAACGCGTGACCGACGAGGAAACGGCCGGTCGCTCCACGCACCGCCGCCGCTCCGTCCGCCGCACCGTCTCGATCCCCGAGAGCGTCAGCGTGGACGACATCTCGGCGTCCTACCACAACGGCGTCCTCGAGATCGAACTGCCCGCCGACGAGGACGGCGACGGCGCGACCCAGATACGGATCGACTGACCTCCGGGTCTCGAATCTGCCCTGCGGGTCTCGGACCGACTGACCCCGCGTGACTGCGCACGCTGTTCCTGTTCTCTCCCTCGGATACGCACGACCCTCGGTTCACACTCTCGCAGGAGTCGCGTCTCTCCTCGTTCACCTCGTCTCCGTCACACGGACCGCGTCGGAAGCGAGACGTCTCCGCTCGACGGTGACGGCGGTGTGAGGACCTCTTCGACGCTCTACCGCGCTCCACGCCCGGTGCCGCGTGGCGACCGTCAGTCGTCGGCGGTGTTCTGGCCGTCCACGATGCGGACCTGGCCGTCCACCACCTCGACCGTGACCAGCGTCTTCACGTCGTAGCCGGCCTCCGCGACGGCGTCGCCGCCACCCAGTTTCCGGATGACGGCCACGCTGTCGGCGATGTCCGCGCCGATGTCTTCTAGAGCCGTCAGGATGGCGGCCATCGTCCCCCCGGTCGAGAGAACGTCGTCGAGGACGAGGACGCGGTCGCCCTCGCGGACGTCGTTGATGTACATCTCGTTCTCGGAGTAGCCGGTCTGCTGGTGGAGTGCCACCTCGCCGTCGAGACCGTACTGGCGCTTGCGGACGACGACGAGGGGGATGTCCGTCATCAGGGAGACGGCCGTCGAGATGTGGATGCCCATCGCCTCCGGCGTGACGATGCGGTCCACGTCCTCCAGTTCCGCCCGGCGGATGATGCCGATGACGACTTCCCGCATCAGTTCGGGTTCGAGCATCGGCACGCCGTCGCTGATGGGGTGGACGAAGTAGTGGTAGCCCTCCTTCTCGATGATCGGCGCTTCGAGCAGCGACCGCTCCAGTTTCTCCATGCCGACACTACGCAACTGGTGGATAAAAGCTACCGAAACCGGGCGGCAGTCGGGGGTGCGGCGCGGCGTGACCTACGCTGGCGTCTCGTCCTGACCGAGGATGGCCGTCGAACTGCCGTCGTCCTTCGTCCAGACGACGCGGACGGTCTCGCCGCCGTCGACGTCGGCGCTACAACCCGACTCGTCGAAGGTTATCTCGTCACCGGCCTCGTACTGCGAGGACCCGGAGAAACTGAGACAGGAGTCGAACGAGGTCCCCTCGATGTTTATCGAGAGTGCACTGTTCTCGAGCGTGTCGCCTCCGTTGTGGGTGACGGTTACCGTGTCGTTGTTGTTACTGCCTCCAGTACCGAACCCGTCGCCGCCCCCGTCGAAGTCGAACCCGAGCGAGACGGTCGGGGTTTCGCCGGTTACCTGCGAGCCGATACCGAGGACGAACGCGCCGATGACGGCGGCCAGAATCACCGTCACGGCGACCATCAGGATGACTCCGATGACCGGCGACACGGCGTCGTCGTCCGCGACGAGACCTCTCGTATCCATGCAGTGTGGTCCGCTGTGTGGGTTAAAACATCTACCGGCCAACGTCGCCCCTGGTAGTGGTTGGCACGCTCCTGTGGGGAACGAGTCTCCCTGCCGATACCTCGAAGCGTCGATCCGGGCGGTGGTCGGGCGGTGACGGAGTAAGAGTGGGCGAGACGGTGGTCAGTCGGCGGGCGGGCCGTCGCCTGGCCCGTCGTCGTTCCCGAGGTCCTCTGGGAGGTCGTCGTGGCCCAGGCGCATCCCCCGCTCGAGGTACACGTGGGCGGCGGCGGAGACGACCAAGACGACGGACGCGATGGCCATCCAGCCGAGGTCGGAGACGACGGTCAGCGGGGCGATGTCCGCCCAGAGTGCGGCGACGAGACCGAGGTACACCGCGCCCAACCCGAGGTAGTACTCCCGCCACGGCACCTCGTTGCGGTCCACGATCTCGAGGTACACGTTCAGGTCGTCCGTGTACTCCGTCCGATCGACCAGACCGCGGTCGTGGTCGTAGTCCACGATCCGGGCCTCGTCCATCTTCGGGAGGTGCGTCTGCTGGAGCGTCGTGTACACGCGCTTGCGCTGCTTCGAGGTGACCGCCTCGACGGGTTCGTCGTGCTCCCACGCGGCGATCCGGGTGGCGAGGTCGCCGATCTCGACCGGCGCCTCGTACGTCTTCAGGTAGTGCAACAGGTAGCGGCGGCGCTCGTTGCGCAACAGGTCGAATATCTCGGTCTTCGTGAGGTCAACCCGGCCCGACCGACGGAGTAGACTCACGCGGCCACCCCCCGGAGGATGGGTGCCTCGGTGCCCGAATCTGCCCGTACACCGTCCGGGCCAGTCGGGTCGGCCGTCTCTCCGTGCATACCTCTCAACAGGACACCACGACACATAACAGTCCCGGCCACGCTTCCCAAGCCAGACGGTTAGACGAACGTCCGATCGGTCAGCAAAGAACCAACGGGGGGTGGCGACGCCGACGGCTCGTAGCAATTAAGTCTGGCCCCGTATGCGTCCGTTATAGTGTCTGCCCACCCCGCTCCCGACGTCGCGGCCCTGTTGGTCGCGGTCGGGCTCCCCTTCGTCGCCGCCGCCTTCGTGCCGATCCTCTACCGGTGGCTCGGCGAGCGGGTGGCCTACGCGGGAGCGGTCGTCGCCGCCGTCTCGTTCGGTCTCGTCGTCTGGCAGTACCCGACCCGGGGCGTCGCCGTCGTCGAGTGGATACCGAGTCTCGGTGTCGCGCTCAGGTTCTACGTGGACGGTCTCTCGCTCCTGGTCGGGCTACTCGCCGCCGGTATCGGCGTCCTCATCTTCACGTACTCCGGCGGCTACATGCACGGCGAACCCGCTCAGCCGCGCTTCTACGCGTCGCTTCTCGCCTTCATGGGGTCGATGCTCGGGCTGGTCTTCGCGGCCGACATCGTCGCGCTGTTCGTCTTCTGGGAACTGACCAGCGTCACCTCCTTTCTGCTCATCGGCCACTACTCCGACGCACCGCCCTCGCAGTACGCCGCGCGGAAGTCGATGCTCGTCACGGTGGTCGGCGGCCTCTTCCTGCTGGTCGGACTGATCGCGCTCTCTGCCGTCTCCGGGGACGCGCTGGGCGCACCCACGACGAGCCTCGTGGCGATGCTCGAGGAACCCGAGGCGATGCGGGCGGCGCTGCGCGAGGCGGGGCTGTTCCTGCCGGTACTCGCGCTGTTCGGCGTCGGAGCGGGCGCGAAGTCCGCGCAGGTGCCCCTGCACATCTGGCTGCCGGACGCGATGGAGGCACCGACGCCCGTCTCGGCCTTCCTCCACAGCGCGACGATGGTCAAGGCCGGCGTTTACCTCTTCGGTCGGACCCGGCCGCTGTTGCGGTCGCCAGAGTGGGAGGCAGCCCTCGTCACTCTCGGTCTCGTCACGATGACCGTCTGTGCGCTCCTCGCGGTCGGGGCCGAAGACATCAAGGCCCTGCTCGCGTACTCGACGGCCTCGCACCTCGGTCTTATCGTCGCCGGCTTCGGCTTCGTCTCGGGGTCGAACTACGCCATCGGCGGCGAGACGGGGGCCTTCCACGTCCTCAACCACGCCCTGTTCAAGGCCACGCTCTTTCTCGTCGCCGGCATCGTCTCGCACGAGGCCGGCTCGCGGCTCCTCTCGGAACTCGGCGGACTCCGCCGACAGCTGCCGCTGACGGCCCTCGTCGCGAGCGTCGCCGGGCTCTCGATGGCCGGTATCCCGCCGTTCAACGGCTTCTACTCGAAGGAACTGCTGTTCGAGGCCGCCTACCACTTCGCCGAGGTGGAGGGCGGACTCGCGTGGGTCGTCCCCGCGGTGGCCGTCGTCGGGTCGGCGTTCACGGTCCTCTACTCCGCTCGTTTCGTCCTGCTTTTCTTCGGCGATACGCCGCGAGAACTCGCCGACCGCCACGTCCACCGGCCACCGGTGCCGATGCTCGTCGGCCCCGTCGTCCTCGCCGGACTGGCGTTCGCCGTCGGTCTCGCGCCGACCGTCGCCACACAGGGCGTCGCGGGCCGGGCCGCGGAGGCGACCTTCCACGTCCCCTTCGAGGCACCCGGCGAGGGGTTCGGCATCGGCATCCCGACGAAGCTGAAGCCCGCCGTCGTGATGAGCATCCTGACCGTCGTCGGCGGCGTCGCGATGGTGCCGGTTCGAGGGCGCGTCCGTGACGCTGTCCGGGCGGTGCTGGCCCGCGACCCGGCGACGGCGGACTTCTACTACGACGGTGGCGTCGAGGGTCTCACGCGGCTGTCGGCCGCGGTGGTGCCCCGCGTCCAGAACGGTCTCGTGCGGACCTACGCGGCGTGGGTGCTCGGCTCCTTCGCGGTGCTGGCGCTGGCCGGACACGCCGCCGTGGGTCCCGCGTTGCCGTTGAGGGTCGGAGCGGGCGTCACGGCCGCGACGGCGCTGGTACTCCTGCTCGCCGTCGTCGCCGCGGTGGCCGTCGTCCGGGCACCGTCACACGTCGCCGGCGTGCTCACGCTGTCGGTCGTCGGGTTCATGATCGCCATCTTCTACATCCTCTCTGCGGCGCCGGACCTCGCGCTGACCCAGTTGCTCGTCGAGACGCTCGTCCTCGTCATCTTCCTCCTCGTCCTGAACCGCCTGCCGTCGTTCTACGGCGAACTCGATCCCCGCGAGGCACTGCGCGACGGGGCACTGTCGCTGCTGGTGGGCGCCGCCGTGTTCGTCAGCGTCGTCGCGGCGACGGCGTCGGCACCGAGCACACCCGAGCGGTACTTTCTCCGCGACCGGCTGCTCGCCCTCGCCGGCTTCGGCGGGGAGGTGCCGGAGGGGTTCGTCACGGCCACCGGCGGCGGCGCGAACGTCGTCAACGTGGTCCTCGTGGACTTCCGGGCGTTCGACACGCTGGGCGAGATAGCCGTCGTCGCGATGGCCGCCCTGTCCGTGGTGACACTGCTCGGGATGCGCGGCGTGGGGGCCGAGCGCAACGAGGCCGTCACCCCCGACTCGAGTGACGGCGCCGATCCCTCGGCGGTGACCGACGGCGGCGACGCCGACGGCGACGGGGGTGAGACGCGGTGAGCGACGGCGCGGACCGCGTGGACCCGGATCCAGACCCGGACCCGGACCCCGAAGCCGTCGCCGGCACCGGAACGGAACCCGACGAGAGGAGAGGGACCGACGCGAACCCGACGGGAGGCGGAGTGGACACGGCATCGGGCGACGACAGCGGGGCGCCGGCCGACGGCCCGGCGGTCCCCGACCCGGAGAGCGTCGGGGGCGGCCGAGAGCCGGTCGTCCAGCGGGCCATCTCCACCGCCGGGGACACCACCGTCATCGCGCGGACCGTGGCCCGCCTGGTCGCGCCGATAGTCCTGCTGGTGGCCGTGGCGCTGACGGTTCGCGGCCACAACCTGCCGGGCGGCGGCTTCATCGGCGGCGTCCTGACCGCCATCGCGTTCGTCCTCCTCTACGTCGTGTACAGCCGCGCGTTCGTCACCGACCGCCTGGTGCCGGAGAGCGAGGGTCGCCACCCGGCGCGACTCCTGTTCGCCGTGGGACTCGCGCTCGCGGTGGTCAGCGGTCTCGGACCGGTCGTCCTCGGCGGGCCCTTCCTCACGCAGGGGTACGTCGTCTTCCCGCACCCGATACCGGGACCGTTCTTCCACGAGTTCGAGGTGGCGACCGCCCTCGCGTTCGACCTCGGCGTGTACCTCGTCGTGGTCGGTGGTCTCCTCACCGTGGTCAGGGAGGTGGGAGCCGAATGACGGGTGTCGTCCTCGCGGCGGTACTGGGGAGTCTCTTCGCCCTCGGAACCTTCCTCGTCCTCCGCCGGGACGTGGTCCGGGTGGTCTGGGGCGTCGCGCTCATCGCCCAGGCCGCGAACGTGTACCTCGTCACGATGGGGGGACTCACCGGGGTCGCGCCCATCGGCAAGTTCGGCAAGGAGGGCGCGACGGCCGGCGTCACCGACCCGCTGGTGCAGGCACTCGTGTTGACGGCCATCGTCATCGGCTTCGGCACCACCGCCTTCGCGCTGGTGCTCACGTACCGCGTGTACGAGGAACACGGCACCATCGACATCACCGAACTGGAGGGGTCGCCGTGACGAGCGCCGTGGGCGCCCTCCAGGCCGGCGACGCCGTCACCGCCGACCCGGTGGTGGTGGCGCCGGTACTCGTCGCGTTGGTGACCGCCGTCGTGACGCTCTTGGTGCCCGGTCGGCGGCCCCGACAGGTCGTGAGCGTCGTGGGGGTGGCCGGCTACGCCGTCGCCGTCGCCGCCGTCGTCGAGCGAGTGCTGGTGTCCGGTGGCCGCGGCTCGCGACTCGTGTACCAGCTGTCGAACTGGCAGGCGCCGGTCGGCATCGTCGCCGTCGCGGACGCGCTGTCGGCGTTTATGCTCGGCGTCGCCGCGGTGGTCGCCGTGCCCGTCCTCGTCCACGCCGTCTTCCACGTGGACGACGCCGCCCAGTCGCTGACCTTCCACCCGCTCTTTCACTTCATGCTCGTCGGTATCAGCGGTGCCTTCCTCACGGGCGACCTGTTCAACCTCTTCGTCTGGTTCGAGGTGATGCTGATGTCGTCGTACGTCCTCGTGGTCTTCTACTCGGGACAGGAACACACCCGCGCGGGCCTGCAGTACGTCGTCCTCAACCTCGTGGCGTCGGCGCTGATGCTCGTCGCCATCGGCGGCCTGTACGCCGCGACCGGCACCCTCAACATGGCCGACATGGCCCGCCGACTGATGGCGCCCGCCGAGTACGGCGTCGCCGTCACGCCCGTCCTCGGTCTCTCGGCGGTCCTGTTCGCCGTCTTCGCGCTTAAGGCCGGTCTCGTCCCCTTCCAGTTCTGGGTGCCGGGCGCGTACGGCGCGGCGCCGGCACCCGTCGCCGCGATGCTCGCCGGCGTAATGAAGAAGGTCGGCGTGTACGCCATCGTCCGCCTCTACTTCACCGTCTTCGGGGCGGCGAACCTCGAGGGGACGGGGGTCTCGCTCGGGCCCATCCAGGGCGAGTCGCTGCTGGCCTACTACGGCCCCGTGCTGTTTGTCGTGGCGGCGACGTCTATCGTTCTCGGCGGCGTCGGTGCCGTCTCCCGCGACCGCCTCGACGACGTGCTCTCGTACTCGTCCATCGGTCAGGTCGGGTTCATCGTCCTGCCGCTGGCGCTGGCCGCGACGGCCACCGCCGGCACCGCCGGTACGTTCCAGAACGTCGCGACGCTCGGCGTGGCGGCGACGCTCGTGTACACGGTCACCCACGCGCTGGCGAAGGCCACCCTGTTTCTGGCCTCGGGGACCATCGAGCGGACGGCCGGCAGCGACCGCCTCGAGGACCTCGGCGGAATCGCGGCACACTCGCCGGTGTTCTCGGCGGCGGTGTTCGTGGCCGGTCTCACGCTCGTCGGTATCCCGCCCATCGTCGGGTTCTTCGGGAAGTTCCTCGTCTTCTCGACCGCGCTCCGGGCCGACTCCGCGCTCGCCCTCGCCGCCGCCGTGGGCGGTGCCGCACTCACGGTAGCCTACTTCACGCGGGCGTGGAACCGCACCTTCTGGGGCGAACGCGGCCCGGCCGTGAACGCGGCGCTGCCCCGGGGCGAGGTGGCCGTCGTGGTGGTCCTCGGCGTCACGCTCGTCGCCGTGGGGGTCGGGTTCGACCCACTGCTCCGGGCGGCCGAGGCGGGGGCAGAGGCGGCCCTCGACACCGGCAGTTACGTGGACGCCGTCGGCCCGGCGGGACCGGGTGAGGTGGCCGACGTCCGGCCGGACGGCACCGTGGACGGGCTGCTGGACGGCGCCGAGACGGGACCGACGGCAGGCGTGGAGGTGTCCGACCGATGAGCCGTCGCTGGCCAGTCAACGCCGCTCTCCTGACGGTCCTGTGGCTGTTCGTCCGCGGCGTCGCCCGGACCGGCGACGTGACGCTCGCCGGCTTCGGGGTCAACGTCGTCGAGGAGGTGGTAGTCGGTCTCGTCGTCGCGGTCCCCCTCGCGTACTTCACGCGGAACCTGTACACCGGCGAGGTGCCCGTGGCCCGGGGCCTGCGGACCGTCCCCTACGCCCTCGTGTACCTCGGGCTCTTCCTCTACGAACTGGTCACGGCGAACCTCGAGGTGGCCTACCGCGTGCTGGCGCCGTCGATGCCCATCGACCCGGACGTGTACGAGGTGCCACTGCGGGTGGAGACCGACATCGCCATCACGACCATCGCGAACAGCATCAGCCTCACGCCCGGAACGCTGTCGATGGACTACGACGCCGACCGCAACGCAATCTACGTCCACACGCTGGCGGGACGGAACCGCGACGCGGTCGTCGAACCCATCCGTCGCTGGGAGGACTACGCGCTCGTCATCTTCGGGGAGCGCCGGTCGCCGGGCGACCCGGTCCCGCGCCGACCGATCGGCGGGCCGTACGAGCGGGAGAGTCCACCCACGTCCACCGACTCCCGGGAAACGGCAGACCGTGGAGGTGAGGGGTGATGAACCCGACGCCGCTGGCCGCGACCGACCCGGCCTTCCTCCTGACCGCAGTGGAGGCGGCCCTCGTCGTCGCGAGCGCCATCACCCTGCTGAGTGCCTACCGCGTCGTCGTCGGGCCGACGACGGCCGACCGCGTCGTCGCCCTCGACACCATCGCGACGGACGTGGTCGCCATCGCCGTCCTGTTCGCCCTCCGCGAGTCCGTCCGTCCGGAGACCGGCGTGAAGAACGGCCACTTCTTCGTGGACATCGCGCTCGTCCTCGCCATCATCGGCTTCGTCTCGACCATCGCGGTGGCCCGCTACCTCACGGAGGGAGACATCGTCCAATGACCCGAGCGCACGGCTGGCCCGAACCCCGGGTCGATACGGCCGCCGAGCGAGGTGGGCGGCGATGGTAGGGACCCTCCGCGCCGGACTGGTGGTCGCACTCCTCGCCGTCGGGGTGTTCTTCCTCGTCGTCGGCACCGTCGGTCTCCTGCGTCTGCCGAACGTGTACAACCGGATGCACGCCACGAGCAAGGCGACGACGCTCGGGGGCGCGTCGGTGTTTCTCGCCGGTACCGTTTACTTCGGCCCGAGAGGGGCCGGTCTCGTGTCGCTCGTCGGAGTCGTCTTCCTGTTCCTCACCGCGCCGACGGGCGCACACATGATATCCCGGGCGGCCGCGAAGGCGGGCGTGCCCTTCGTGCCGGGAGTGTACTGGCCCGTGCCGAGGCGGGACGAGCCCGAACCGGACTCGACCCCCGAGGGAGAGACCGGAGCGGGGAGCGACGACGACTGACGACGGGTGAGAGGAGCCGTTCGACCCGGGTCGGTCGGCCGTCTGGTGGGGCCACCTACCCGTCGAGGACGTCCACGAGACGCGTGGCGACCGCCGCTCCCAGTCCGGCCTTGTCGCCGGCGTACTCGGTGGCGCTCTCCCGGTCCACGATGAGGGCACGCGTCTGGTCGCCGCCCATCGCGCTCGCGTCGTTCGCGACGACGAACGCGAGGTCAACACGCTCGAGAGTCGTCCGGGCGGCGGCGGTCAGCGCCTCGTCCGACTCGGTCGTCTCGAGCTTGAACCCCACCAGCGGGAGGTCGGGGTGGACTGCCCGCACCTCGTCGAGCACCTTCTTCGTCGGCGTGAGAGAGAGTGTGCGCTCCTCGCCGGAGCGTATCTTCTCGTCGCTGGTCGCGACGGTGAAGTCACCCACCGCGGCCGCGGAGACGAGGGCGTCGGCGTCGGGCGCGACGTCCAAGGCGGCGGCGAGCAGGTCGGCCGCGCTCTCGACGCCGCGGACGGCGGCGTAGGGCACGTCGCCGCCGTCGTGGAGGAGCGTCACGTCGGCGCCGCGGACGTAACACGCGCGGGCCACCTCGCGACCGGTGCGTCCCGAGGCACGGTTCGTGAGGACGCGGACGGGGTCCACCGCCTCGCTCGTCGCGCCCGCCGTGACGGCGACGTGGCACCCCTCGAGTGGACTCGGCGTCGCCGCGCGGGCCGTCTCCAGTGCGATGGTGTCGTTCGCGGCTATCTTCGCCTTGCCCTCCTCGATACGGGGGTCGGCGAAGGTCACGCCCCACGACTCGAGGCGGTCGAGTGCCTCGATAACGCCGGGATGGTCGTACATCGGTTCGTGCATCGCGGGCGCAGCGACCACCGGCACGTCGGCCCCGAGGGCCGTCGTCGCACAGGTCGTGACGGGCGTGTCGTCCACGGCGGC
Source organism: uncultured Halobacteriales archaeon (assembly GCA_964512525.1). Classification (GTDB taxonomy): domain Archaea; phylum Halobacteriota; class Halobacteria; order Halobacteriales; family SW-7-71-33; genus SW-7-71-33. The sequence goes on along the minus strand of CAZEIO010000001.1, from coordinate 9,807 downwards.
AGCCACCTTGCCGACGGTGTTCGCCGTCGTCGGGGCGAGGAGGAGGACGTCGGCCCAGCCCTCGCGACCACAGAGTTCGACGTGTTCCACGCGACCGGTGATTTCCGTGACGACGTCGCGTTCGGTGGCGAACTCGAGCGCCCACGGGTGGACGATGCCGCGAGCGGCCTCGGTCGTCACCGCCCGCACGCTGGCACCCCGGCGGCGCAGTTCGTGGACGAGTTCCACGCACCGCACCGCGGCGATCGACCCAGAGACCCCGAGCGCGACGTTCACTCCGGAGAGCATCGTCCGCGTTTCGGCGTCACGGCCTAAAGTCGCTCTGGAGACCGCGGTGCCGGTAGCGTTTTCCACCGGCGACCCCCATCCCAGATCGGATGCGCCGCGACGACGCGTCGGCCGACGGCTGGACCGTCCGTGGATCGGGCCGGGGCGGCCGACTACGTCGTCTCGCCCGGTGGTTCACCGCCACCTCGCCGGAGACGCCGTACCTCCTCGGCCACCTCCTCGCCCTGTCGGTGCCCGTGGCCCTCCTCGTCGCCCTCCACCCGTACCCGCTGGTCCACCCCGACCCGGCGGAGTTCCGCCGCGTGGGTCTCGCGATGGTCGGCGAGGGCCGACTCCTCGTCTCGTGGGACCCGCCGGTGCGGTACTTCCCGCTGTATCTCCTGTACGCGGTCGTCCGTCCCTCGGGAATCGGTCTCCTCGCCGACAGGCTGGCCGTCCTGCAGGCGGCCGTCTTCTCGTACCTGCTGACGCCGCTGGCGCTGTACGGCCTGTTCGCGACCGTCCGCTCGCGGCGGGCGGGACTGGTCGCCCTCACGGCGACTGCGATGGGCACCGCGGCGGCCCTGCCGCCGACGGCCGTCGTCTGGCACCACTGGCAACTCGACCTCGCGATGCCGTACGCCGTCGCCGGGCTGGCGCTGGCGTGGGAGACGGTACGGGCACGCGAACGGGGCGAGCGCCGCCGGGAGGTGGGGTTCGCGCTGGCGACGGCCGTCGTCGGCGGTCTCACGCTGAACACCGAGCCGTGGGTCGCGCTCTTTCTCGCCGCCGGCGTCGCGTCGGCCTGGGCCGCCCACGGCGCGTGGCGGGCGGTCGCCACGGCGACGGTCGTCGGGAGCGTGGCCGCCCTGCCGCTCCTGTGGATCCCGAACTGGGAGGTCCACCTAACGTTCTTCGTCGTGGACGTCGTCGATCCGTTCGGCCCGCTGTTCTCCGTCGGCGTCGTCGTCGGTGCGCTGGCCGCGCCGGGCACCTACGGGACGCTCGCGCTCTGTGCTGGTGCCGCGGTCCTGCACCGGCGCGGACACCCGCTGCCCGGCGGTGCGGTGGTGGGCTTCGCGATGCTCGCCGGCGCCCTCGCGTGGGGCCTGTTCCGCGTGACGACGCTGTCCGGCGTCGGGACGCGGGGGCTACTGTGGCTCCTGCGTATCGGCGTTCCCGCGGTCGCTCTCCAGGCGCTCGACGCGCTCCCGGTCACGAACGCCGCCCGGACGGCGGTGACGGACCTGTTCGACGAGCGGCGAGCGAGCGATTGGCTCGCGCTGTACGCCGCCGAGGCGGCCGTCCTCGCCGTGTCCGTGGCCGTCTTCGTCGTCACCTTCGAGCCGCCGCCGACGTGAGGAGCGCGACTGACCGGAGACGGAAGTGCGAGGACCGTCGGAAACCCAATCTAAATGTCGTGGGGGTGCGTCACTCGGTCACATGAGCGTTGTCGTCGTCGGTGGGGGCATCGTCGGGATGGCGAGTGCCTACTACCTCGCACGGGCGGGGGAGGACGTGACGGTGCTCGAGCGGTCCTCGGTCGGGAACGGCTCGACGGAGCGAGCGGTCGGGGGCATCCGGACGCAGTTCTCGTCGGCGGTCAACGTCCGCCTCTCGCTGGCGGCGATGGGGGTCTGGGACGAGTTCGAGGCGACGTTCGGCGTGGACATCGAGCACCGCCGGATCGGCTACGCCTTCCTCGCCCGCGAGGCGACGACCGCCGACCGCCTCCGCGAGACGGTCGCGATGCAGCGAGACCTCGGCGCGAGCGTGGAGACCCTCTCGCCCGCCGAACTCCGCGACCGCGAGGGCGTCGAGGTACACGCCGACCGCTTCGAACTGGCGACCTACGGCGACCGCGACGGCGTCGCCGATCCCCACCTCGCGCTCCAGGGATTCGCCGCCGGCGCTCGCGACGTCGGCGTCGAGGTACGGACGAACACGCGCGTCACCGACCTCCACGTCGCGAACGACCGCGTCGTCGGCGTGCAGACGGGAGACGGCCGAATCGACGCAGACCACGTGGTCAACGCCGCCGGGCCGTGGGCGCGCGACGTCGGGCGGATGGCTGGTCTCGACCTGCCGGTCGTTCCGGAACGCCGGCAGGTGGCCGTCGTCGCTCCCGAACGGCCGGTCCCCGAGGACGCCCCACTGACGTTCGACGCCGACCGCGGCGTCTACTTCCTCCCCGACCGCGAGGGTGACGCCCTCGTCGGCGGCCACTTCGGGGACGCCGACGAGCGAGACCCCGACCGCTACCCGACGGACTACGACCTCGACTGGGCGCTCGAGGCGATGGAGCGAGCGGCCGACTGTGCCGCCCACTTCGGTCCCGACGCGGGCGTCAAGCGGGGCTGGTCGGGACTGTACGCCGTGACCCCGGATCACCACCCGATACTGGAGGAGTCCCGCCCCGGGTTCGTCAACGCCGTCGGCTTCTCCGGTCACGGCGTGATGCACGCACCGGCCACCGGCCAGATAGTCGCGGAGATAGTCACCGAGGGGGGACCCCGGACCGTGGACGTCTCGGAACTCGGACTCGACCGGTTCGCCGCCGCCGGGACCGGAGGAACCCGCGAGGAGGCGAACGTCCTCTAAGTTCGCCGAGACGCCCGAGGGACCCGACCACGACCGTCGCCGTCGGTGACCGGGAGGTTCAAGCGCCCGGCGCCGCTGTCACCCGGCATGAACGACGACCCCGAGCCAGTGGTCGCGACCGTCCGGGACTACTACGAGGCGCTGCGCCGGGGTGAACCGCTCGACGGCTACTTCCACGAGCACGAGGCCACGGTGAAGCTGGGCCTCTCGGAGCACCTCGTCGGGTTCGAGTCCGTCGCCGAGGGGCTGCGCGACCAGACACGCGTGACCGAGGACTGGTCAGTCGAGAGCAACGACCTGGCAGTCGGGCGTCGCGGCGAGTCGGCGTGGTTCTCGGACCGCGTCGAGATGGCGTGGACGGAGGGGGGCGACCGACTGGACTTCGACACGCGCTGGAGTGGGGCACTCGTGCGCCGGGGCGTCGGCGAGGGTATCGAAGACGAGTGGCCGTTCGTCGAGTTACACGTCAGCGTCCCGACGACCCTCGCGGCGGCCGGGGACGGGTGAGATGGTCGGGCCCTCGCTGACGGACGACCGACGGGACACCCTGAACGCCCGCATTCGGGCAGTCGTGGTCCTGGTCGTGGCGCTCTCGGGGGCCGGCGTCGCGGTGCAGGCCGGCGGCTCGTGGCAGGCGGCCGTCGGCGGGGCGGCACTGGGTGGTCTCGTCGGCTACGGCGCCGTGCGCTACCTCTCGATGCTCGCCAGCCAGGCGCGCCTGCGTGCGCGGGACCGCCGCGAGCGGCGGAGATTCCGGAACGACGAGCGGCGCGAGGAGACCGGGTCTTCGGAGGACGGCGAGGTGGAGTCGGAGCGCGAGCGCAGACGGCAGCGACCCTGACGGTATCAGGGGTCCACGCGGTCCAGCCACGCCTGCGGGTCGTCGTACTCTGCGTCGGTCGGGACGTTCTCCGGCCGGTCCCAGACGGCGGCGGCGGCCCGGACGTCCCGGGCCGCGACGACGGCGTCGAAGAACTCCCGGCCACGCTCGTACTGCTGGCGCTTCATGCCGACGCCGAGCAGTTTCCGGAGGAGACGGGCGACGGGACCACCGCCGCCGCGGCGGGCCTCGAGTTTCGCGCGGAGGTCGTCGTACTCCTCGTCGAAGGTGCGGTCCATCAGCAGTTCGGCGTACCCCTCCACGGCGGTCATCGTGTTCATCACGGTGCCCATGTCCATCTCGGGACGCGTGAGGACGTTGCCGTCGGCGAGTTGGTCGGCGGCGTTCTCGATCGTCTCGCGCATGTTCTCCTCCATGTGGGTGGACAGCCAGGGCGCGGCCGCGAACTCGGCGGCGTGGGTCACCTCGTGGAAGGCGATCCACCGGCGGAAGCGGTCGTACTCCACGTCGAGTTCGTCCGCCGTGGCGAGGATGTTCGGGCGGACGAAGTAGAGTCCGTGGTCGGCGGGGTCCGCGTCGGCGAGCAACAGCGGGTCGTACTGTCCGAGGACGTTCCGCGCGAAGAAGGCGAGCGCGACGGACATCGAGCCGGTGTTGACGACGCGGGCGACGCCGGGGACGGCCGACGTGCCGGAGACCTCCGAGAGGGGCTCGAGTATCCGCTCGAAGGTGGCGGCGTTCGCGTCTATCCAGTGGTGGCGGTGCTGTATCTCGATAGTGTCGGGCAAGTCGAACGCGACGCCGGCGGCCTCGCCGACGGCGTCGCGGGCGTCACGGACGTCGTCAGCGTAGCCGGCCTCCTCCTCCGGTCCGAGCTCCAGCGACCCGGCGTCGGTGGCCGCCTTCGCCGCCTCGGTCACGGCGGCCCAGTCCATCGGGCCGTCGCCCGACGCGCCGGCGACGGCACGCACGCTACGGTAGAGGTTCACGTCGGGCGTCGGCACTCGCCGGAGGTAAGCCTTCCCCCGAGGGGCCGGTCAGGCCGACTCGAGCTCCTCGACCGCCTCGTCGTCGGGAGTCTCTATCTCGAGGTCGTCGTCGCCGCCGAGTACCTTGCGGGCCACGGCCGCGAGGACGACAAGTCCGAGGAGCGCGAGGAGCGCACCGCCGGGGCCGCCGGCGTCGTCCTCGCTCTCGACCGGGATGCTCGCGGCGTCGTCCTCTGTCTCCGCCTCGTCGCCGCCGAGGAGTTTCGGTCCGATCTGGACGCCGCCGTCGAAGTGCAACTCGAACAGGGTGAACTGCTTGTCTGCCATACCAATCAGTTCGGTGAGAGGAGATATGAGCGTTGCGGTGCGGTGGGTGTGCGCGCCCGTGGTCGTCCTCGTCCGGAGCGGTCACGACGGGCGGTCGGTCCGACGCCACGACCCCGCGCGACGGTCAGCCGTGGCCGCTGCAGGGAGCCGGACTGCCCGCGTGGTATTTGCCGTAAGATACATAGCCTCACTGCCGCCCATTCCATTCATCAACTCCTAAGTTGGAGCCGGATCGCCCATGTCAGACTCAGACGGCGGCACGCTCGCTGCGATAGTACCGAACGCCATACGGCGAAAACACGCTCGCAAACTGGGTGTCGTCTTCCTGCTGGTGGCAGTCGTGCTGTCCGCCGGTGGTGCGTACATGTTCGTCCAGACCGACCAGGTGGCGACCCAGGTGGACGGGCTGGTCGCCCAGCAGACGGAGCAACAGATGGAGTTCTCGGCCGACTCGCAGGCGCGCGAACTGAGCCGGGTCGCCGCGCTCCTGCGCGAGGAGTCGCGGTTGCTCTCCGACAAGCAGACGCTGAAGGAGAACACCTGTTCGACGGTGGGCGACTGTGCGGTCATCACCTCGACGCTGCGGACACAGATAGACGAGGGCTTCCTGCCCACCGAGTCGGTCCTCGGGATGCACTACGTCGCGGTGGACGACCGCAGTATCGAGGGCACCGACGGCGACGGCGGACCGGTCCTCGTGGACAGCACCCTCCAAGGCTTCGAGGGCAACGAACCCGACGAACTGGGGGTGCCGTGGGGCCAGGCACTCGCCGACGGCGACCTCTTCGCCGCGGAACTGCAGGACCCGAGCGCCGCGTACATCTCCCAGCCGTGGACCTTCGGTCCCGAGGGCGGCGAGCGAACCGTCTTCGCGGTCATCAGTCGAGTCCCCGCACAGGACCGCCTGCTAGTGGTCATGGTGGACGCGGAGGCCCTGTCGGACAGTATAACCTCACAGACCGACAGCGGCTTCGCCGCGGTGGTGGACAGCAGTAGCGGCAAGACGGTGCTCTCACAGCGCGAGGCCACCGTCGGGACGCCGATAGCCGACCTCCGCACGACCGAGACGGACACCGTCGCCGAGGCGGGCGACAGCGGGTCCGGCTACACCACGGCGGACGTCGATGGAACCTCGTACGCGGTCGGCTACGCCGCGGTGGACGGCACCGACTGGGTGGTCGAGTCCTACCAGCCTCGCCAGGAGGCCTTCGCGGTGAGCGCGGCCGTCGCCGACTTCACCGACACGGTCCGGGCGAACATCCTCGCGCTCCTCGGCGCCGCGATCCTCGCCCTGGGGGCCGTCGTCTTCACCGTCGGCCGGCGGACCTCCCGCGAACTCGCGACGCTCTCGGCCCGCGCAGAGGAACTGGAACAGGGCGACCTCGACGCCGACTTCCAGTCCAGTCGTGTGGACGAGTTCGGCCGACTCTACGGGGCGTTCTCGTCGATGCGTGACTCCCTGCGGGACCGCATCGAGGAGGTCCAGCGGGCCCGCGAGGAGACCGAGCGGATGAACACCAACCTCGAGACGAGCGCGGCCGACTACAGCGACGTGATGCAGCGGTGTGCGGCCGGCGACTTCTCGGCGCGGATGGACGCCGACGTGAACAACGAGGCGATGCGGACGGTCGCCCGGGAGTTCAACCAGATGATGGACGAACTCGAGGCGACGACGGCGAACCTGCGGGCCTTCGCGGCCGAGGTGGCCGACGAGACCCAGCAGGTCACCGCGAGCGTCGAGGAGGTGCGCAACGCCAGCGAGCGCGTCTCCACCAGTACGCAGGGCATCAGCGAGGGGACCGAGCGCCAGCGCGAGAGCTTCGAGACCGTCTCCGACGAAGTCAGCGGTCTCTCCTCGACCATCGAGGAGATTTCGGCCTCGGCGGACGAAGTGGCCCGCATCGCCCAGCAGAGCGCCGAGGTCGGCCAGGACGGCCGCGAACAGGCACAGGAAGCCATCGCACGCATGAACACGGTCGCGGCGGAGGCCCGGGACGCGCTGGAGAAGTTCGAGCGCCTCGAGTCGGAACTCGACCGGGTGGAGGAACTGACCGACGCCATCTCCGAGTTCGCCGAGCAGACGAACGTCCTCGCGCTCAACGCGAACATCGAGGCGACCCGCGGCAGCGAGAACGGCGGCGAGGGCTTCGGCGTCGTCGCCGAGGAGATCAAAGAACTCGCCGGCGAGTCGAAGGCCGCCGCCGAGGAGGCCGACGAACTGATCGCCTCGATCACCACCCAGACCGCGGCGACGGCCACCGCCGTCGAGGAGACCACGGAGGCCGTCGAGGACAGCGTCGGGTCCGTCGAGGACGTCGCCCGCTCGCTGTCGGAGGTCGCCGACTACGCCGATGAGACCTACGCCGGCATCAGCGAGGTGGACGAGGCCACCGACCGCCAGGCCGACTCCGCACAGGAGGTGCTCGAACAGGTGACCGACGCGGCCCGCATCAGCGACCAGACGGCCGACGACGCCGAGGACGTGGCCGCCGCCGCCGAGGAACAGGTGGCCGCACTGACCACCGTCACCGACCGCATCGAGGAACTGGCCGACCGCGCGAGTCGTCTCAGCGAGTCGCTCGGCAACTTCGAGACCCGTTCGCCCGAAGAGATAGGCGGCGGCGACGTGGACGTCGGCGTCGCCCCGGACGGCGGCGCGCCGAACGGCGGCGACTCCTGAGACGCCCGTTCCCCGACGGGGGTGCGGTTCGCGGGCAGATCGGACTCACGGGAACTCCGCTGCCGGGAGATTGATACACGACGACACCGACTGTGGAGATATGGAGCAGCCACGACGGGAGTTCCTCGAGACACTCCTCGAGACGCCCTCGCCCTCCGGGTACGAGGTACGCGGCCAGCGGGTGTGGGTCGAGTACGTCTCCGAGTTCGCGGACCGCGTCGAGACCGACGAGTACGGTAACGCCGTCGCCGTCTTCGAGGGCGGCGAGCCGACGGTGGCCTTCGCCGGCCACGCCGACGAGATCGGGTTCATCGTCAGGAAGATAGACGACGAGGGCTTCGTCCACATCGGCCGTATCGGCGGCTCCGACCACACGGTCTCGAAGGGACAACACGTGACCATCCACGCCGACGACCCGGTGCGGGGCGTCATCGGACAGACGGCTATCCACCTGCGGGACGACCACGAGACGCAGGAAGTCGGCGAGCAGACCGTGGACATCGGCGTCGAGGACGGCGACGCTGCCCGCGAACTGATCGAGGTCGGTGACCCGATCACGTTCTCCTCGACGGCCGAGGACCTCGCGGGGACGCGGATGGCCGCCCGCGGCATGGACAACCGCGTCGGGACGTGGGCCGCCGCCGAGGGTCTGCGCCGCGCGGTCGAGGCGGACGTGGACGCCACCGTCGTCGCCGTCGCCACCGTTCAAGAGGAGGTCGGTCTCAAGGGGGCACAGATGGTCGGGTACGACCTCGACCTCGACGCGGCCATCGCGGTGGACGTGACGCACGCGACCGACACGCCGGACGCACCCGGCGACTCCGGCGGCGACATCGAACTCGGTGAGGGACCGGTCGTCGCCCGCGGCTCGACCAACAATCCCGCGCTGGTCGAGGCCGTCCGGACGGCCGGCGAGGAGGCCGGCATCGACTACCAGTTGCAGGCGGCGGGCCTGAGGACCGGCACCGACGCCGACGCCTTCTACACGGAGGGAAGCGGGACGCCGTCGCTGAACGTCGGCCTGCCGAACCGGTACATGCACACGCCCGTCGAGGTCATCGACACCGAGGACCTCGTGGCCGTGGCGGACCTCCTCGGGGCGTTCGCGGAGCGAGCCGGGGAGTACGAGACGTTCGGCGTCGAGGTGTGAGTCGGCCGACGGCCGTCGGCCCGACTCGCCGCGTCGCCGGCATTAGAGGACCCGCGAGCGGTACAGTTATACCCGCTCGCGGCCGGGGAACAGTATGAGCGGCCGACCGCTCGACGTACTGGAGGCGTCACTGGGCGAGGAGGTAACGGTCCGCCTGAAGGGGGGTACCGTCTACGATGGCCGACTCGGCGGCTACGACCAGCACCTCAACCTGGTGCTCGAGGCACCCGTCCTGATCGAGAACGGGACGGAGGCCACGCCGGTCGAGGACGAGATCGACCCCGAGGAGGGCGGCGAGACGGTGATCATCCGCGGCGACAACCTCGTCTCCATCACCACATGACGGAGGACCGGGGGACCGCCGACCACCCGGACGCACCGACCACGAAGACGACCCACGCGGGGCCGACCGCCGACAGGAGTGGCCCGACCGAGAAGTGCGGCGTCGTCGGCGTCTCCGTGGCCGGCGAGGCGGCCCGGCCGATCTACTACGCGCTGTACGCCCTCCAGCACCGCGGGCAGGAGTCGGCGGGTATCGTCACTCACGACGGGTTCCAGCAGCACGAACACGTCGAGATGGGACTGGTCGGCGACGCCGTCGGTCCGGACGACGTCGAGCGACTCCGTGGCGGGTCGGGCATCGGACACGTCCGCTACCCCACCGCAGGCAGCGTGGACAAGGCCTGTGCCCAGCCGTTCTCCGTCTCCTTTCGCAGCGGCGCCCTCGGCCTGAGTCACAACGGCAACCTCGTCAACGCCGACGAACTCAGGCGGGACCTCGCGGCCGACGGTCACCCCTTCACCTCCGACGGCGACACGGAGGTCATCGCACACGACCTCGCCCGGAACCTCCTCGAGGCCGACGCCGTCGAGGCGGTGCGCCGGACGATGGAACGGATCCACGGGTCGTACTCGCTGACCATCACCCTCGACGACACTGTGGTGGGCGTCC